>CAIYXE010000491.1 GCA_903930095.1 uncultured Hyphomicrobiales bacterium | reverse complement strand
TTCAACTTCCTCGCCTTCGAGGCCGCCTGGTTTGCCGCCGTCAGCGGGGGCGCCGCGGGCCGTGGCGGGCTGATGTCGTTTGCAGTGGTCGCTGTGGTTGCCATTCACCTGTTCCTCAACCGGATCCGCATCCGCTCCGAGCTGTTGCTGATCCTCGCCGTCACTGTATTCGGCGTGCTGCTGGAAGCAGGCTTCATGGGTGCAGGCCTCATCCGCTATGCCGGAACGGCGGAGGGCCAGGCGCTGCCGCCGATATGGATCGCGGCCCTGTGGTTCGGCTTCGGCACGCTTCCCAATGCAAGCCTCGCCTGGATGAAGGGCCGCTGGAAGACGCAGGCGATCCTCGGCGCGCTTTCTGGCCCCCTCACCTATTGGACGGGGGTAAAGCTCGGCGCCGCCACCCTGCCCGATCCCGGCGCAGGCGGCGCCCTGTTCGCCATCGGCCTGGCCTGGGCGCTGGCCCTTCCGGCCATCTTCCTGATGGCGGAGGCCATCGCGCCCGCGGCCGCGCGCGCACCAGCAGGATAGCGCTCGGTACAAGGCCGGGGCACGCCATGAGTTGGTTACCACCAGGCCAAGCCAGAAACGGCAATTGCAGCCGCGCCGTTGTGAACCCCTTAACCGGTTCATGGCAGGCTTTGCACATCGCCGGTGGCGGCCATGCAGTTCATGGCCGGGGCATTACGCCGCTCCACCCGCCGCACAGCCTCGGCATAAGGCAGTTTCAACCCACCGCTGCGGTATCCCTGCGCGCACTCGTCTGACGCGCGGCTCCGCGCGCCATAAGACCGAGAGGCCACACTGTGACCTTGAACCTTGCCGCCCATAACATGATCCCCCCGGCGCGTGACCCGAAGGGGCTCCGCGGCCTGCCGCGGCTGTTGCTCGCAGATGCGAACTTCGCCCTGGCGACGCGCGCGCGCGTGGCTTCCGCCGGCAACATCGCGCCCATTGGCAGGCTTGCCCGGGGGGCCGCATGATGAGCGGCGCACTCTCCATCGTGATCGTCGACGAGGATCGCACGAACCTTGCGCTGATGGACATGCTGGCCCGCAAGCTGCCGAATTGCACGACGCAACTGTTCAGCCATCCGCAGGCGTTTCTCGACTGTCTCGGCGGCATCGAGTTCGATGTCGCGGTCTTCGACTGGCAGATGCCGGGCGTGAGCGGCGCCGAGATGACGCGCAGCGTGAGGTCGCACAGCCGCCTCTCCGGCAAGCCGCTGATGGCCGTGACGGCAGGAGCCGACCCGGTAACCCGCGGCAATGCGCTCAAGGCAGGCGCCTCGGACGTGCTCTGCAGGCCGATCAGGCCCATGGAGTTCAAGTCGCGCCTGTCCGCCCTGGCGCGCCGGCCCGGAGCAGCCGGAGAAAGCCTTGTGACACCAGATAATGGTGGCGCCACGCGCAGCGTGGAGGAGGAAATGGTGAGCGCCATCGCCCGCGCTGCCGGCTACAAGGATCGTGAAACGCCGCTGCACGCCATTCGCGTGGCCTGCTACAGCGCCATCATCGGCCACTACCTCGGCTTGCCGGAGCAAGACTGTGCCGACCTCCGCCTTGCCGCTCCGCTGCATGACATCGGAAAGGTGGGCCTGCGTGACGACGTGCTGCAGAACCGCGGATTCCTGAGCGAGGAACAGCGCAAGCACATGGCCGAGCACACGCGCATCGGCCACGCCATCCTGTCCGCCGGGCAGACGCGCGTTCTGAGGCTCGCCGCCGAGATCGCGCTCACGCATCACGAAAGGTGGAACGGCACGGGCTATCCACAGGGCCTCAAGGGCGAACAGATCCCGCTGGCAGGCCGCATCGCCGCGGTGGCAGACGTCTTCGACGCGCTCACCAGCCTGCGCCCCTACAAGCGGGCCTGGTCGCTGCAACATGCATTCACCTATCTCTATGA
>CAIYXE010000490.1 GCA_903930095.1 uncultured Hyphomicrobiales bacterium | reverse complement strand
TCGGTGGGAGACACCGCACTTGCGGTGCGGGACATCACCGGCGGCGGCGCCCATGTCTCGATTGATGGCCTCGGCATCACCGCAACCATCCACAACTCGGTGCGCAGCCTCAGGAAGCTCGGCCGCCATGTGCAGATCGGCCAGCCCCTGGGGCCGCATGCAAGCCCGTCCATTCCCCTGCTCGAGACGGTCTATGCCCGGCAGATCTCCATTCTCGGCACGCGCGGCATCGCCGCCTCGCGCTTTTCCGCCCTCCTCGGCATGATTGCGGGCGGCAGGCTTGATCCCGCCCGCATGATCACCCGCCGCATTGCGCTGTCGGAGGCGGGTGCCGCCCTGAAGGCGATGGACGGCTACACCGGCGTGGGCGTCACCGTCATCGACCGCCTCGGGGCGTGAGGCGCTGGCATCGCCGCCACGCAGATGGCATAGTGTGCCGATGTCAGCCACATCCCCCCTGAAGCCCGGCGACCATCTCTACCTGATTGATGGATCTGGGTATATTTTCCGCGCCTATCACGCCCTCCCGCCCCTGACGCGCAAGTCGGACGGGCTTCCCGTCGGCGCCGTGCAGGGCTTCTGCAACATGCTGTGGAAGCTCTTGAAGGAAACGAACGCCGGCCAGAAGCCCACCCATCTCGCCGTCATCTTCGATCATTCCTCCAAGTCGTTCCGCAACGACATCTACCCGCAATACAAGGCCCAGCGGCCAGACCCTCCCGCCGATCTCCGCCCGCAATTCGGCCTGATCCGCCAGGCCACCCGTGCCTTCAACGTCGCCTGCGTCGAGCAGGAGAACTACGAGGCCGACGACCTCATCGCCACCTATGCGCGCCTCGCGGTTGAGGCCGGCGCCACCTGCCGCATCGTCTCCTCCGACAAGGACCTGATGCAGCTGATCCGCCCCGGCGTCGCCCTGTATGACACGATGAAGGACCGTGAGGTGGGCCCGCCGGAAGTGATGGAAAAATTCGGCGTGGCGCCCGATAAGGTCATTGACATCCAGTCGCTGGCGGGCGACTCGGTGGACAATGTGCCGGGCGTCCCCGGCATCGGCGTCAAGACGGCGGCCCAGCTCATCACCGAATACGGCGATCTCGAAACGCTGCTCGCCCGCGCGCCTGAGATCAAGCAGCAGAAGCGCCGGGAAAACCTCATCCAGTACGCCGATCAGGCCCGCATCTCCAAGCGCTTGGTCACGCTCGATGAGCACGTGCCGCTCACGCATGATGCCGGCAGCTTTGCCGTTGATACGCCCAAGGCCACCCAGCTCATCGGCTTCACCAAGGCCCTGGAATTCACGAGCTTCACCAAGAAGGTCGCGGGTGAGCTCGATTGCGATGCCGCGGCCATAGATCCCATTCCCGTCGAGGTGAAATTCTGGCCGCCCGAGGGCGCGGAGCTTCCCCCGCTTCCCGCGGCCGCACCGAAGCCGAAAGCGGAAGCGCCCCCGGCGTCATCTCCCGTGGCCGGGGCAGCACCCGCTCCTGATGAGTCGGCCCTTCTTGCCGTTCCCTTCACCCATGCCGGCTATGAGACGGTCACATCCCTCAGTGTACTGAAACTCTGGGTCGATGCCGCCTATGAGAAGGGCTACATCGCGCTGGACACGGAGACGGACTCGCTCGATTCGATGCGTGCCAATCTCGCCGGCGTGTCCCTGGCGCTGGCGCCGGGAAAGGCCTGCTACATTCCGCTCGCCCACAAGGCCACGGGCGGCGGCCTGTTCGGTGGTGAGCTGGTGGAAGGCCAGATCCCGCTGGCGGACGCCGTCGCCACGCTGAAGCCGCTGCTTGAGGACCCGTCGATCCTCAAGGTCGGCCAGAACCTCAAGTATGATATCGAGGTGCTGAAGCGGCACGG
>CAIYXE010000489.1 GCA_903930095.1 uncultured Hyphomicrobiales bacterium | reverse complement strand
GTGGCGCCGTTTTCTTCCAGCACCTTCTTGATCTTGTCGGCTTCGTCCTTCGACACGCCTTCCTTCACAGTCTTCGGCGCGCCTTCCACCAGGTCCTTCGCTTCCTTCAGGCCAAGGCCCGTAATGGTGCGAATTTCCTTGATGACATTGATCTTCTTGTCGCCACCATTGGCCAGAATGACCGTGAATTCCGTCTGCGCTTCAGCAGCCGGGGCAGCGGCAGCAGCCGGCGCAGCGGCCACGGCCACCGGCGCGGCGGCGGAAACGCCCCACTTTTCTTCGAGCATCTTGGAAAGCTCGGCAGCTTCCAGAACGGTCAAGGCGGACAGTTCGTCCACCAGCTTCGCGAGATCAGCCATGTCTTTGTACTCCTTGATCTAGTATCTTGGTTTGGTTCTTGCAACTCCCCCGGGGCAGCATGCCACGGGGGACAAAACATCCGGGCCTCAGGCCGCGTCCTTCTTGGCGTATGCCGCCAACACTCGCGCCACCTGCCCACCAGGGGCCTGAAGTACGCCCGCAATCCGCGTCGCCGGGGTCTGGATAAGACCCAGCAGCTGCGCGCGCAGCGTCTCCAGGGACGGCAGCTCGGCCAGAGCCTTCACGCCATCGGCGCTCAGCGTCTGGGTTCCAAGAGCACCGCCCAGGACAACAAACTTATCGTTTGTCTTGGCGAACTCCACGGCGGTTTTGGCCACAGCCACAGGGTCCACTGACCACGCAAGCGCGGTCGGACCCTTCAGCAGCGGCGAAACGCCTTGGAAGCGGGTGCCTTCGAGGGCGCGGGTGGCCAAACGGTTCTTCGCGACCTTATACGAAGCCCCAGCCGCGCGCATCTTACGCCGAAGTTCACTCACAGCCGCGACAGTCAGCCCGTCATTACGGGCGACCAGCACGAAGGAGGTCTCGGCGAAGATCGTGGCGAGGGATTCGACGAATTCGCGCTTCTCCGATCTTTCCACTCTACGTCTCCGTCGGTAGCCAGGGCCTTGTGGAGGGGCTCCAGCCGGGTTCACTCGGGGGCGGGTGCCAGCATGGCACCAACCCCGGTTCGCCTGTCAGTCCGGAACGCCAAACCAAGCCAATCCAGGGACTTACCCTGGGTGGTCTCTGCTTGGGCACCCCGTCTATCCCCTGCGAGCCCAAAGGCCCTTCAATGTCCCGAAGGACAACAGGAGGTCTCCGACAGGTTCGGGAATGGCCAAGGGCCATCCCCTGCCCGCCCAGCCTTTGGGGGCCGGGCGTATCTCAAGGCGCCGCACGGGGCGGCGCCACAACTCAGCCGGCGGAAGCCGCCAGGCTGGTTACATCAACCCTGACGCCAGGACCCATGGTGGAGGAAACCGCCACCTTCTTCACATAGGTCCCCTTGGCGCCGGTCGGGCGCGCGCGCTGGATCGCTTCCACGAAAGCACGGGCATTTTCAACCAGCTGGGCTTCACCGAAGGAAGCCTTGCCAATGCCGGCATGGACAATCCCGGCCTTCTCGGCGCGGAATTCCACCTGACCAGCCTTGGCCGCGGTCACGGCGCCCTTCACATCCATGGTGACGGTACCAAGCTTCGGGTTCGGCATCAGGCCACGCGGGCCGAGCACCTTACCAAGCCGGCCCACCAGGCCCATCATGTCAGGCGTCGCGATGCAGCGATCGAACTCGATCTTGCCTTCCTGCACCAGGGCCGCGAGGTCATCGGCACCCACCACGTCAGCGCCAGCGGCCTTGGCTTCATCAGCCTTGGCGCCACGGGCGAATACGCCGATGCGCACGGTCTTGCCGGTACCATGGGGCAGGCCCACCACGCCACGCACCATCTGGTCCGCATGGCGGGGGTCAATGCCGAGGTTCATCGAAATTTCAATGGTTTCGTCAAACTTCGCCTTGGCGCCGCCCTTAGCGATCTTCACCGCCTCATCCAGCGCATAAGCCTTTTCGCGGTCAATGCCCGCATAGGCTGCCTTCAGGCGCTTACCTTGCTGTGCCATGATCTTAGCCCTCCACCACGGTCAGGCCCATGGCGCGGGCGGAACCCGCGAGCATGCGCACGGCAGCGTCAACGTCATTGGCGTTCATGTGCTGCATCTTTACCTTGGCGATTTCAACCAGCTGAGACTTGGTGACGCGGCCAATCGGCGCGGCCTTGCCCGGCGCGGTCGAGCCCTTATCGAGCTTCGCAGCCTTCAGCAGGAAGTAGGTATTGGGCGGCGTCTTGGTGATGAAGGAAAAGGTGCGGTCCGAATAGGCAGTGATGACCACAGGCGTCGGCGTGCCCGGTTCCATCTGCTGCGTTGCCGCGTTGAATTCCTTCACGAATTGCATGATGTTCAGGCCACGCTGACCTAGCGCGGGACCCACGGGCGGCGACGGATTCGCCTTACCAGCCGGGATCTGCAGCTTGATATAGCCTGCGATCTTCTTCGCCACTGTCTAAATCCTCTCTCATAAAACCGAGAGGCCCGCGGTGCATACGACCCCCAAAAGGGTCTCCCGCGTTCCCCAAAACGCCAAGAAGCCCCAGGAAGGGTCCGGGGGCTCTCGACGAAGGCGGGCGTTTAAGCGCATCGTGCGGGAGCGTCAAGTGTCCTGTTTTGGGCTGGTCAGACCGCGCCACCAGAGGCATAGAGCCTGCCATGCCCGCACAAGCCTGGATTGTCGTCATCGCCGCCGCTGCCTCTGTCTCCCTCGCCCTGGGGGCGCGGCAGACCTTTGGCCTGTTTCTACTGCCACTGGGGGCGGAGCACGCCAT
>CAIYXE010000488.1 GCA_903930095.1 uncultured Hyphomicrobiales bacterium | reverse complement strand
ATGACAGAGGCCATCACACCCAGGAACCTCACGCCCGGCCTCTGCCAGAGGCTGGAGGCCGAGATGCTCCAAGCCTGTGCCTGCGGTCGCCGCGCGGCACGGCCTGAAGGCGGAGGCCCTGGGCATCACGGCGATGAACCTGCGCTGGAACTTCGACTTCGGCGCCCGCGTCTCGATCTCGCGCCCGGACGGAACGACGATCCAGCCTGAGCGCGCGCTGTTCGAGGTGAGCCTTGGAAAGATCCGTTCGAACCGGCTGCATGCATTCTCTCTCTCGCTCACAAGCGCACGGGAGACCTGGGCCGGAATGTTTCCCGTCAGCGCCTGGAACCGGTCCGCAGCTTCGACCGGCGAGTGGGATGCTGCCACGGGAAATAGAATACCGTGCAGGTTGAGCCGCCCGGACCCCTCGCCGATGAAGGAACGGACTGACGGGCCTGGGAGGAGCTTTGGATTGCGGATCATCCCGCCGAGAAGTGGCCTGATTTTCTACCGCCGTTCTCAGCTGATTCCCGATCTTTCCCGAACTGGAAACGCTCACGAGAAAGCAAAAATCCTTACGATCAAGTGGATTTTTAACAAGCAAAAGGTTGAAGATGTAGAATCCTCACGATCGCATGGACTGGTTGTCAAATGCGCCTGCGTGGTATAAAATCCTCACAAACGTGAGGATTGATCGTGAGGATACCTATCAACAATGCAGCAGCCATCGGCAAGGTCGTACGCGCTAGCCGCAAGGCACAGAAGATCCGCCAGGACGATGCGGCAGGCAGCATCGGCGTCAGCGAGAATTTTCTAGGCAAGATCGAACGCGGCAGTGAGGCGGTGCAATGGGGCAAGCTCTTTCAAGTGCTTGAAGGACTGGGCGTCCAGGTCTTGGTGGATGTACCCGAGAGCGTCGTCCTCTACTTGAACGGGTCCGCGACCAGCAGGGAGAAGCCATGAGCAGCCGCTCCTTGCGCGCATCTATCAGTCAGATGGAGGTTGGCACCCTGCACGAGGTGTCTGGCCTCTGGAGTTTACAATATGCAGCAGGCTGGTTGGGCAATCCTCTGTCGTTCGCACTCAGTCCACATCTTCCCCTTACGGCCGAATCGCTTCTGGATGGCGCAAGTAAGCGCCCCGTACAATGGTATTTCGATAACCTGCTGCCAGAAGAAGGCCAACGTGTTCTGCTGGCTGGAGATGCCAGGCTCGATGCTGCAGATGCCTTCGGCCTGTTGGTCTGGTACGGTGCGGAATCGGCAGGGTCGGTGACCTTGCTGCCGCTCGAGTCTGGGCCGCAAATGGCTGGTCCATTGCGTGCGTTGCCCGACGATGCACTCGAGGCCCGTATTCGGCAGCTGCCCAATGCACCGCTGACGCACGCGGCAATCAAGCGCATGTCGCTGGCGGGCGCCCAGCACAAGTTGGCAGTCGTTCTGCAAAATGATGCCTTGTTTGAACCTGCTGGCGCCACGCCCTCTACCCAAATCCTGAAGCCTGATCACCCGGATGAAGACTATCCCCATTCTGTGATAAACGAATGGTTCGTGATGCGATTGGCCAAGCGGCTGGGGCTTGATGTGCCTGATGTGCACCGGCGCTATGTACCATCACCCGTGTATCTGATTGATCGCTTTGACCGGATTCCAGACGATCAAGGCTGGCAACGCCGGCACGTGATTGATGCATGTCAGTTACTGGGACTAGATCGCAGTTTCAAATACAGCCAAGGCAGCATGGAGAATCTCGCGGCTCTGGCTGACGCTTGTCGCAGCGCGGCGGTAGCGCGCACTCGTCTGTTTGGCTGGCTGGTGTTCAACGTGCTCGTCGGCAATGGTGATGCCCACCTGAAAAACCTAAGCTTTCTAGTCTCGCATGAGGGGGTTCGTTTGGCGCCGTTTTACGATATGCTGAGCGCCGCCGTGTATGATACCGCCGCCTTCGACAAAAAAGGTTGGCCCACACAAACCCAGCTGGCGTGGCCGATTCTTGGCGTGCGGCACTTCTCTGACGTCAGCCGTCGCCTGCTCCTGGAGGCAGGTTCATCGTTGAATCTGGCCAAAGGCACGGCCCTGCGCCTGCTTGAAAAACTGTGCAGCCGCGCTGTGCCGGAGGCGGAAGCGCTGTATGCTGAGATCGCAACTGAGAACGCCCAGATCGCCAGCGCCCGCCCTGAGTTGTCCGCCACGATGGCAGGTGAATCCCGCTGCCTCAGGGCTATTCTGCACACCGTCCTCAAGGAGATGACCAGACAGATAGCTTGATCGCCACGGACGCGGGTTCGCTTCGCCTTCTACATGAAGCGAGCATGATCCTCGCAGCAAGCATTGGCAATAACGTCTGATCCGATCCGAACCGACGCGCGTCCCCAAGACGGCGAGAGCCGGCAGTGGCCTATCAATCTACCTGCCGGGCGCGGGCCGCATTGCGACCGGGGGAGGCATTGTTTGCCCACCTGACCAGCGCAAGCTCGCAATCGTCCAAGAGCGCGTCCGCGATGATCTCTGGGCGATGCTCGATCAGGTCACTGGTTCCCGCAATGTCTGCCACCGCTTCGCTACTCTACGAGGAGAGTGTTGGCTGCCAGCACCTCTCCCTCCGCCATTCGGCCCTCGGGAAAATCTCTCGGCCCGAAATCCGAGTGCCGAAAATCCCCAGTATTTGCGGGCATCTTTGCGAAAAACTCCGGACTGCCGGAATGGCGGTGAGGCCGATTTTCGTCTCTCATGGCCCCACATTCTCCGAAGCTCCTGACTGCGCGGAAAAAGCACGGCGGCGATAAATTATTGAAAATAATCGTTATTTCATGGTGATTGCCGCCGTACTTTGTGATGGACGCGCGATCCTCACGTGGGGCTGGGATCGAATCTCGCTGTTAGGTAGCCTCGCCTTGCATCGTCGCCTCTTGCACGATCTCTGAGATTGAATAGTGGGTCTGGAACGGCCGATGCTGCAGAGAGCAGATACGAAGCTTCCCGCGTCCGTCCCGGCTCTGGT
>CAIYXE010000487.1 GCA_903930095.1 uncultured Hyphomicrobiales bacterium | reverse complement strand
TTCCGGACCCGCGGTGGTGATGGGGTTTGGCTCCATTCCCTATCCGGCCGTGTCGCTGTCGGATGCGAGGCTCGAGGACGTGATCGTGAAGGCTACAGCCGGGCATGGCCTCTCCACCTTGCGCTACTTCCCCGGCATCTCGGACATGAGCTTTCTTGGCGAAGCCTCCGGCGACCTGGCAGCTGCTGCCGCCAACACCCCGGTGTGGGGCACGGGCTTCGTGATGCCTAGCTCCGCGGGCCATCCGTGCATCAACATCGGGCCGTGGGGGCGGGACTATCACCACTGGCTCGAACGGCTTCACACGCCCTATGCATTCGAGACGCTGCCGCGCGTCTTGCTCAGCGTGATTGATGGCGTAGCCAAAGCCCGCTAGCGTGCCTTCCGACCAGGTGAAATCACCTGGTCGAAAAGAACGCGCGCAAGATCAATTTCTTGAGCATGATCTTGTCGCAAAAGTGGTTTCCACTTTTGCGGATCATGCTCTAAGACAACGCGGTCTTCAGGGAGGATCCAATGACATTGAAACGAATCGACGCCGGCAAGCGCATGAGCTCTGCCGTCATCCACGGCGGCAAGGTCTATCTCGCAGGCTTCGTGGCCGAAGCGGCTGCGGGCAAATCCGTCAGCGAGCAGACGAAGGACATCCTTGGTCAGATCGATGTGGTGCTGAAGAAGGCCGGCACGTCCAAGACCAACATCATCAAGGCCAATATCTGGCTCACCGACATCAAGACCTTCGCCGAGATGAATTCCGCCTGGGATGCATGGGTCGTTCCCGGCCAGACCCCGGCGCGCGCAACCGTTGAAGCAAAGCTCGCGGCTCCTGGCCTCGATGTTGAGATCATGGTCGAAGCGGCCATCCTGAAGCCCGCCGCCCGGAGGCCCGCCTCCGCCGCCAAGCGGGCCGCCAAGGCCGTGGCCAAGAAGCCCGCCAAGAAGCCGGTCACCAAGGCTGCCCGCAAGGCCGCCAAGAAGGCCCGCAAGAAGTAGCTAACTCTTGTCCTGCCAGCCGTACCAGACATAGGCGCCCTTGAGATAGAGAGGGCGGAAGGCGGGCAGGGGAAAACGGGCGAGGCGGCGCGTGAGCACGGGCGAAAGCTCACCGTGCGCCGCCTTTCCGGTCAGCAGACGCGCCACCGCGCGCCCGCACCATGAGCCCATGGCGACGCCATTGCCATGGTAGGCGATGGCCGTCCAAACAGTCCTGGCCTCGTCCAGCGCCCCGACATAGGGCACGAGGTCGTAGGCGAGGCACACGAAGCCGCGCCAGTAATGGGTGATCTCGGCTCCGCGCCAGGCAGGGAAAAGCTCCCGGAACGCGCCCTCCAGAACCGGCCGGTAGGCCGTGCTGCCATTGTCCGATGCATCCGTGCCGCCGCGCCCGCCGAACAGGAAGCGGCCGTTGGGCAGCAGCCGGAAATAGTGTAGCAGCTTGCGCGAATCATAGGCCATGAGCGGTGAGGTCCAGCCCTGGGATTGCAATTCGTCCTGCGTCAGCACGCGGGTGACGAGGATGCTGGACAGGGCCGGCATGAGCTTACCGCCGTGACGGGGCGATACATCCTCCGGCGTATAGCCATTGGTGGCCACGATGACGTGGCGCGCCCTGAGCCGGCCTTCCGCCGTATGGAGGACATGGCCTTGCGGCGTCTCCTCCCAGCGGAGCAGCCGTGAGCTGCCGTGTATCCGCGCGCCCGCCTTTGCCGCCGCCCGGGCGAGGCCCCTCGCATAGTTCAGCGGATGGATGCCGAAGCCCGTGTTGCCCTTGAGGCCCGCGTGAAAACCTGGCCCATCGAGGCCGCGGGCTGCAAGTTCTTCCTTGGGCAGGAATTCGGTCCGGTCGCCGAAGGTCTCGCGCAGGAAGGCCTGCTCGTCACGCAGTTCCGCAACCCGGCTGGGCAAATGCGCGAGGGTCACCTCGCCGTCGCCCGAGGCCCAGGCATCGATCCCGTAGCGGTCGAGCGTCTCCCGCACCAGCGCCACGGACTGGTGCATTGTCTGATAGTAATGCCGGGTGGCCTCGAGACCATAGGTGCGGATCATCTGGCCATAGGAAAGCTTGTGCGAGCCGATGCAGGCGAAGCCGCCGTTGCGCCCCGATGCGCCCCAGCCAACGCGCCCTGCCTCGAGCACGCGCACGTCTGCGCCCGATCCGGCGAGTTCGAGGGCTGCTGAAAGCCCGGTGAAGCCCGCGCCGATGATGGCAACGTCACAGGTCTCCTCTGACTGCAGCGGCGCGGCGTCGATGCCGGGCGGGTCTGCCGAGGCTTCCCAGTAACTGTCAACCGCGCGGTCGAAATGGAAGGCATGCGGATGTGTGGTGGAAGGCATGATCTGTCCTTGCTAGCATTGCCGCCATGCAAGATCAAAAGGGGCGGACATGAAGGCGCTTGTGCTGGGGGCTGGCATTGTCGGCATCACCACGGCCTATGAGTTGAACCGGGACGGCCATGAGGTGACGGTGATCGACCGCGAGGCCGAGCCTGCCTCCTTCACCAGCTTCTCCAACGCCGGCCTGTTCGCGCCGGGCCACGCCTATGCATGGTCTTCTCCTGCCGCCCCGAAGATCCTGCTCCGTTCGCTGTGGCGGGGCGACCAGGCGTTGCGCTTCAAATTCTCCACCGACCCGCGCTTCTGGAAATGGATGTGGCGCTTCTGGGGGGAGTGCACGCCCGAGCGCGCCGCCCTCAACACCACCCGCAAGGTGAAGCTCTGCACCTATTCTCTGGATGTCTTCCACGAGACGGTGAAGCGGACGGGGGTGACGTTTGATGGGCGCACCGGCGGTCTGATCTACCTCTACCGCTCCGAGGCGGCGCTGAAGGCGGCCTCCGCCAAGTCGCGCATCCTCACCGACAATGGCTGCCGCATCGAGACGCTGGACCGTGACGGCGTTGCCAAGCGCGACCCCGCCCTGGCACCCGTGAAGGAGACATTCGCCGGGGCGCTCTATGCGCCGGATGACGAAAGCGGTGATTGCCGCCTGTTCGCGCAGAATATGGGCGCCTGGCTCAAGGAGCAGGGTGTCACCTTCAAATACAAGACCACGATCACCGGCTTTGAAAAGGAGGGCGACCGAATCACGGCGGTGCGCACCGACAAGGGCCGCGAGGCGGCGGATGTGATCGTGCTCTGCCTCGGCGTCTACTCCCCGCACTTGGCCAGTCAGATCGGGCATGACCTGCCGATCTATCCGGTCAAGGGCTATGCGATGACAGCTCCCATGGCGGGCCGCAACAACCCGCCAACCATCGGCGGGGTGGATGAAGAGACGCTCGTCGCCTATGCGCCCTATGGCGACCGCGTGCGGGTTACCGCGACGGCGGAGTTTTCAGGCTATGGCCGCACGCATTCCCCAAAGGATTTCGAGACCATGCTCTCCACCATGAAGAGCCTGTTTCCCGACGGTGCCGACTGGGGCAAGGCCAGTTTCTGGGCGGGGCTCAGGCCGATGACGCCGGAGGGAACGCCCATTCTCGGCCCTTCGCGCATGAAGAACCTGTGGTTCAATACCGGGCAGGGCCACATGGGATGGACCATGAGCCACGGCGCAGCGCGGCTCACCGCCGACCTGATTGCCGGCCAGCGCCCGGCCATTCCGCTCGATGGCATGACTGCCGTTACGTAATCCGCCGTCACATTCCCGCCCCAAATCGCCCTATGGTTCGCCGCAACGAAAACTTGCAGGGTGACAATGGTATGAAACTTGCGCGTATCGCCGTCCTTGCGGCTGTCCTCGGCCTGTCAGCAGGCCTGTGGCCAAACGCGGCGGACGCTGCCCAGACCGGCATGGCCTCCTATTACAAGCATGGCAAGCGCACCGCCAATGGTGAGGCATTTGACCCCCATGGCCTGACCGCCGCCCACCGCACCTTTCCCTTTGGCAGCCGGGTGCTGGTCACCAACCTCAAGAACGGGAAGTCCGTGATCGTGCGCATCAACGACCGCGGGCCGTTCACGAAGGGCCGTGTCATCGACCTCAGCCTCGGTGCTGCAAAGGTTGTGGGGCTCACCCAGACGGGTGTTGCCCGGGTCAAGGTCGTCCGGCTCGATTGAGGCAGGCGGTTTAGGGCTTGCCGTCTCCGCGAATAATGTAATCTGTCTCCCCGGAACGCCACGCGCCACTGCGCGGAGGATCAAGGAGGTGGACGATGGATTCTGGCTCAGCACCCGCCGGCGGCGCGCGCTTGCGTGACCCGCGCTACGACATCCTGTTCGAGCCGGTGAGGATCGGGCCCGTCACCGCCAAGAACCGCTTCTACCAGGTGCCGCATTGCAATGGTGGCGGCTACCGCGACCCGTCTGCTGCCGCCGAGATGCGCCGGGTGAAGTCCGAGGGCGGCTGGGGCGTGATCTTCACCGAGCAGGTGGAGATCCATCATTCTTCCGAGATCACCCCCTTCATCGAACTCCGCATCTGGGACGAGGACGATATGCCGGGCCTCGTCAAGATGGCCGATGCCATCCATTCCAACGGTGCGCTGGCGGGTATCGAGCTTGCCTATAGCGGCGCCAACGGCCCCAACCTCTATACGCGCGAGGTGCCGATGGCGCCCTCGCATACGCCCATTCTCACCTTCACCAGCGACCCCGTGCAGGCGCGCGCTATGGACAAGCAGGATATCCGCAACCTGCGCCACTGGCACAGGCTGGCCTACCGCCGGGCGAAGCGGGCAGGATATGACATCCTCTGCCTTTATGGCGCGCATGGTTTCGGGGTGATCCAGCACTTCCTGTCGCCGCGCACCAACCAGCGCAGCGATGAGTATGGCGGCTCGCTCGAAAACCGCGCCCGGCTGCTGAAAGAGCTGATCTCGGATGCGCGCGACGAGGTGGGCGACAGCTGCGCCATCGCGGTGCGCCTTTCCCTCGACGAGATGGCGGGCGAGGCGGGCTTTTCCAATGCGCAGCTGCGCGACATGGTGGCGATGCATGCCGAACTGCCTGACCTGTGGGACTTTGCCCATGGCACCTGGGAGGCATGCTCCGGCACCTCCCGCTTCAAGCCTGAGGGCGCGCAGGAAGATCTGATCCGCGGCCTCAAGCAGCTGACCCCGCGGCCCGTCGTCGGTGTGGGCCGTTTCACGTCGGCAGACATGATGGTGCGCCAGGTGAAACAGGGGTTGATGGATTTCATCGGCGCCGCGCGGCCCTCGATTGCCGACCCGTTCCTGCCGATGAAGATCGACGAGGGCCGCATCGAGGACATCCGCGAATGCATCGGCTGCAACATCTGCGTCACGGGTGACATGACCATGTCGCTCTCCCGCTGCACGCAGAACTCCTCCTTCATGGAGGAGTGGCGCAAGGGCTGGCACCCGGAGCGCATCCGGCCGAAGCAGTCGGACGCCAAGGTGCTGGTGGTGGGTGCGGGTCCCGCCGGGCTCTCCGCCGCCCACAAGGCGGGCCTGCGTGGCTATGAGGTGGCCCTTGCCGAGGCATCGTCCGGTCTTGGCGGCCGCGTCACGCGGGAGAGCCGGCTGCCCGGCCTCAATGCCTGGGCCCGCGTGCGCGACTATCGCCAGGGCCAGATATCCAGAATGGGCAATGTGAATGTCTACAGGGACTCGCCGCTCACAGCGGATGACATACTGGGCTTCGGTTTCACGCATGTGGCTGTGGCCACAGGGGCCACCTGGCGGCGGGACGGGGTCGCGCGCTACAATCTGCTGCCCATCCCGCTCGATCCCGCCATGCCGGTCTTCACGCCGGATGACCTGATGGCCGGCCGGCTGCCGTCCGGCCATGTGGTGATCTATGATGATGATCATTACTACATGGGAAGCGTTCTGGCGGAGCTTCTCGTGCAGAAGGGCTGCACCGTCAGTTTCCTCACGCCATCCTCCCGCGTGGCGGAGTGGAGCTTCAATACGCTGGAGCAGGGCACGATCCAGGCGCGGCTGCTCGACCTTGGCGTTGATGTGCGGGTGACGCGCGGTCTTGCATCCGTTGCTGAAGGCAGCGTTGGCGCGCACTGCACCTATACAGGCCGTGCTGAGCGCATTGCCTGCGATGCCGTGGTGATGGTGACGGCGCGCTTGCCTGAGGATCAGCTGTACCTTGCGCTCAAGGCGCGCGAGGCGGAATGGGTGGATCATGGCATTCAATCCGTGAAGGTGATCGGCGACGCCAATGCGCCCGCCGCCATTGCCTGGGCAACCTATGCCGGCCACCGCTTTGCGGAAGAGCTTGACGCCGAACCGCTGGGCGACCAACTCCCGTTCCGGCGCGAAGTTGCGCGGTTGAAGGACTGAACATCATGGCCATTCTCAATGCCGCCATCACCCAGATGGCCTCCGAAAACGACTGGGCGAGGAACTGCGACAAGGCCGAGCGGCTGGTGCGTGAGGCTGCCGCCAAGGGCGCGCAACTCGTGCTGCTGCAGGAGCTGTTCGACGGCGACTATTTCTGCATCGAGCAGCATGCACACTTCCTGAAGCGTGCCGAGGAGATCGACCGCCACCCGACGGTCAGGCGCTTCGCGGCCCTCGCGAAGGAGCTGGGCGTGGTGCTGCCGGTGAGTGTCTTCGAGCTCGCGGGCAATGCGCATTACAACACCACCGTGATCGTCGATGCCGATGGCCGCCAACTCGGCATCTATCGCAAGAGCCATATTCCGGATGGCCGGGGCTACCAGGAGAAGTTCTATTTCTCGCCCGGCGATACGGGCTTCAAGGTGTGGGACACGGCTGTGGGGAAGATCGGGCTCGGCATCTGCTGGGACCAGTGGTTCCCCGAAGCGGCGCGCGCCATGGCGCTGATGGGGGCGGAAATCCTGCTCTATCCCACCGCCATCGGCTCCGAGCCGCCGAACCCGGACTATGATTCCTCCACCCACTGGCAGAACGTGATGCGCGGCCACGCAGCGGCCAATATCATGCCCGTGCTGGCATCGAACCGCGTGGGCCGCGAAACGGCGCCCGGCGGGCGGTCCGACATCTTCTATGGCCGCTCCTTCATCGCCGACCATCAGGGCGAGAAGCTTGCCGAGATGGACCGCGCGGAAGAGGGCGTGCGCATGGCTGGCTTCGACCTCGATGACATCCGTGATCTTCGCCGCTCCTGGGGCGTGTTCCGTGACCGGCGGCCGGAGCTTTACGGCGCGCTGCTGACGCTTGATGGAAAGACGCGGAGCGGTGTGATGTAGTATCCCCTGCCTTCTCCCATTGGCTTCGCTGGCGGGAGAAAAGAAGGAAACTACCCCAGCCCCGGACCGTCCAGCACCGCGACCGTGCTGCGATAGGCCGCATCGAGATGCGCCTTCATGGCGGCGGCGGCCTTGGCGGGGTCGCGGCTGTTCAATGCGCGGATGATTTCGCGGTGCTGTTCGAGCGTTGCCTCCGCTTGCCCCGCGCGTGGCACCATCATGTGGCGACAGCGGTCGAGCTGGGCCTTGGAAATCTCGATCGGTCCCCACAGGCGGGGCAGGTTGCTGATGTCGGTGATGGCGTGGTGGAAGGCGTCGTCCTGGGCGATGGCCTCGGCG
>CAIYXE010000486.1 GCA_903930095.1 uncultured Hyphomicrobiales bacterium | reverse complement strand
GCATGAGAGGCCGGATGCGGCCTGGGTGCTCTACAAGCTGGACGGCGGCATCGAGCATTTGCTGGTGGACGAGGCGCAGGACACGAGCCCGGCGCAATGGCAGATCATCCGAGCACTGACGGAAGAATTCTTTGCCGGCGAGGGCCGCCATGGCCGCAAGCCCCGCACCCTCTTCGTGGTGGGCGACAGGAAGCAGTCGATCTATTCGTTCCAGGGGGCCGATCCCAATGTTTTCGAGCGCGTGCTGACGGAGGTTCGAGACCAGGTCCTTGGGGCAGGGCAGGACTTCCGCGAAGTGGATTTCAGCGTCTCCTTCCGCTCCGCCCCGCGCATTCTCGAAGCAGTGGACCTCGTCTTTGCCCCGAATTCACCCGCCCGCAGCGGACTAGACGGCGACACCCCGCGTGACTGGCACCATGAGCCGAACCGCCGCGAGGCGGAGGGAACGGTGGAACTCTGGCCGCTCGTCGAACCCGAAGACCAGCAAGATCCGCAGCCGTGGAAAGTGCCGGTCGACCATGAGCCCGCGAACTCGCCGCGGCGCAAGCTTGCGCGGGAACTTGCGGCGGAGATCAAGGGCTGGATCGGCAAGCGTCAGCTCGTCTCGCGCGGCCGCGCGGTGGAGCCGGGCGATATCCTGATCCTGGTGAAGAAGCGCAACAGCTTCTTCGATGCGATGATTCGGGCGCTGTGGAACGAGCAGGTGCCGGTGGCCGGCGCCGACCGCCTGAAGCTGGGCGAGAACATCGCGGTGCTGGACCTGATGGCGCTGGCGCAGTTCGCGCTGATGCCGGAGGACGACCATGCGCTCGCCTGCATCCTCAAGAGCCCGGTCCTCTCCCCGCCGCTCACCGAAGATGAGCTGATGACGGTGGCGGCAGGCCGTGGGCCCCTGTCGCTGTGGCAGGCGCTGCGTCAGCGTCCGGAGCCGCCGTTCGAATCTGCTGCAACAGCGCTGGCGCCTCTCATCGCCGAGGCGCCGGGCGCGCGGCCGTTCGAATTCCTCTCCGGCGTGCTGGCCAAATCACGGCTGCGCTTCGTGTCGCGCCTGGGGTCTGAAGCCAATGATGCCATTGACGCGCTGCTTGACCGCGCCCTGGACTATGAGGAGGCGCATGGCACCTCGCTTGGCGGTTTCGTCAACTGGTTCCAGGCTAGCGAGATCGAGATCAAGCGCAACATGGAGCAGGGCGGCGGCGAAGTGCGCGTGATGACGGTCCACGGCGCCAAGGGGCTGGAAGCGCCCATCGTCATTCTGCCCGATACGGCAGGTGGGCATGCGTCAGACAAGAAGGACCCGCTGCTGATGCTCGAGGCAGGTGATGGCCACGCCAAGGTGCCGCTCTGGCCCGTGCCGCGGGTCAAGCCGGCAACGGCGGTGCAGGCGTTGAAGGCGGCGCAGAAGGACATTGACCTCGCCGAATACCGCCGCCTGCTCTATGTCGCCATGACGCGGGCGCGGGACGAGCTCTATGTTTGCGGCTATCGCGGAAAGCAGGAGCAGATCGAGACCTGCTGGTACAACACCGTGCGCGATGCCCTGACGCCGCATATGACGGAGCTTCCCGGCGGCCGTTGGCGGCTTGGTGCGGCGCCGGTGCCAGCCGGGCAGTCTTCCGCGGAAGGTCCCGCAACGCCGGGCATCGCCTGGCCCGCCTGGATCGGGCGCGCGGTGGAAGAGCCGCCCGCGCTTCCCCCTGAGGTGCCCCCCAGGCGGAGCGGGGCGGGGGTGGAACGCGGCATCCTGGTCCACCGCATCCTGCAGCACCTTCCCGATCTTGCTGAGGACGAGCGTCCGGCCTACATCACCGCCGCCGTGCGGCGCGCGGGGGCCGATCCCGCGCTTGCCGGCCAGCTTGCCCGGCTGATCACCGATCCGGTGCTGGAGGGCATCCTGTCAGCCGACGGCCATTCGGAGGCCTCCCTCATCGTCGAGGGCGCAGGCGGTCTCCTGGAGCGCCGCCGCCTCGACCGGGTGGTGATCACCCCCGCGGGCATCCTGGTGGCGGATTACAAGACCGACCGGCTGGTGCCGGAAACGCCGGAGGTCTGCAATCCGGAATATCTGATGCAGATGGCGGCCTACCGGGACGCGCTGCGCCTCGTGGACCCGGGCCGGCCGCTCAGCTTCTGCCTCGTCTGGACGGAAACGCTGAAGCTGATGCACATCCCCGACACGCTCCTCGATCGCATGGCCGGCCTGCGTCCGCCCCGGCCTTGACCGCGGGGGATCAGGCTCCTACCTTCCAGGCTTCAGCCAATCGGCGGTTTCCGCCACAGCTTTCATGAGGTTTCCATGGCCACCCATCAGGTGTCTGACACTTCCTTCGAACAGGACGTTCTCCTGTCGGACACGCCCGTCGTGGTGGATTTCTGGGCCGAATGGTGCGGCCCATGCAAGATGATCGGCCCGGCGCTCGAGGAGATCGCCGCAAGCCTCGGCGCCAAGGCCAAGATCGTGAAGATCAACATCGACGACAATCCCAACACCCCGTCACGCTATGGCGTGCGCGGCATTCCCACGCTCATGGTGTTCAAGGGTGGCCAGGTGGCGGCCACCAAGGTCGGCGCCGCGCCCAAGAACCAGCTTCAGGCCTGGATCGAGCAGTCGATCTGATCAGCTTTTGAGCTTTCCCGGCAATGGCCGCTCGCCCTGCGAGCGGCCATTGCGCGTTCCGCATTCCGCCTTGATCCTGCCATGAGACCAGCAGCATAGGGGGCGTTTTGGGGGCCTGCAGAGAGGCCGCCTGGAGGACACAGAATTGACGATGGCGAATGCGGAGGCCGCGCAGTCTCCGGGCAGGGCAGTGCGTGACGCTGCGTGGGCACGGCGGATCGCCCTTGTGGTTCTGCAACTGTTCATCGTCTATGTGATCCTGCTTGCCGTCCATGCCTGGTTCGGCCGCTGGACACCTGCCTACCTCGAAGGCCGCGATCTCTGGCATTTCTGGTTCACCCGCATGGTGGTGCCGATGGTGATGCTGGGTGTCTTCGCATCCGCCGCGCGCCTCTTCCCGGCAGGCATCATGCTGGCGGCCGCCTTCCTGTTCATCGGAACGCTGTCCGCCATCAAGCGGGAGTCGACGGGCGAGCCCTTCCAGGTGAGCGATATCTTCCTCACAGGCCAGTCGGTGCATCTGCTGCATTATGTCGAGTGGCATCACTTGCTGCTCGGCGCCGCCGTCATTCCGGCATCGGTCTACTATGCCGCCAATCTGCGGCTGCGCTGGTGGAGCCCGGCCGTGGCGCTCCTCTGCGTGGGCCTTCTCGCCACCTACCGCATCGAATGGGTGTCGAAGTGGATCCACGGCAATTCATGGTGGATCGGCGTCGAGAACCTCACCTTCAGCCAGGCCGAGAGCGAGCGCATGAACGGCCTTGCCACGCATCTCTACTTCTCGACGGCGGGGCTGCGCCTCAAGACCTACAGCGAGGCCGAGGTATCGCGCGCGCTGGAGCAGCTTGGCGCGCCGGCCCCGCCGGCTGCGGCCGTCAGCCCGGCTCCCGATCTCTATCTCGTGCTGGGCGAAGCCTGGTGGCGCGACCCGCAAGATCCGAACTCGCCGCTCAACCAGTTGAAGCCGCTTGGCTTCACCGAGAGTTCCGCCGTCTCGCCCGTCTATGGCGGAACCACGCCCAATGCGGAGTTCGAGGTGCTGACGGCGATCCCGGTCAAGAGCTTCCAGGCTGGCATCATCCCCTATCAGCACTATGTGCAGTACATCACCGGTGCCTCGCGCAGCCTGGCCCGGCTCCTCGCCGGGAACGGCTATACCGCCACAGCCTACCACAACTTCACGCGCCGCTTCTGGCTCAGGGACCAGGTCTACCCGAAGCTCGGCTTCGAGCGCTTCGTGAGCATGGAGGAGATGTCGCTCGTCATCCAGCCCAATGACTGGCCGACGGATAGGGGGCTCTACCAGTCCGTCCTGAACACCATCGGCGGCGGCAGGCCGCAATTCCACTTTATCGTCACCGTCGAGACGCACGGCCCCTATGTGAAGGACAAGGCAGACGAGGAAGGCCACAACGGCGTCAGCGACTATCGCCGCAGGCTGGACAATGCCGTGCAATCGCTTGCTGCCTTCAAACAGCAGCTTGACGGCAAGGGCAGGCCCTATGTGCTCGTGGTGTTCGGCGACCACCTGCCGGGCCTGCGCCGGCACCAGTGGAAGAGCGGCATGACCTCCGAGTCAGACCCGCGCCTGCGGCAGGTGCCGGTGCTGATTGCGGGCAACACGGGGGATATTCCGGGTTTTGCCCGCGCCATCGCGAACCGGCCGCTCTATTGCATGGCGCCGCTGCTGCTCAATGCGCTCGGCCAGCCCACCGGAGACCGCTACATGAACCACGCGAGCGACAGGTGCCGCCAGTCTGAAACGCCGATGTTGAGGCCCGCCGAAGCCGTGATCCAGAACCAGCTGTTTTCCCGGTCACCGCTGTAGGCGGGGGGCGGCTGCTCACTCCTCGTCGAACTTGCTGGCCACCAGCTGCGCCAAGGCGCTGATTGCTTCCTCCGCCTCGGGCCCCCGGGCCTCGACGGAGATCGAGGTGCCAATCGCAGCGCCCAGCATCATCAGCCCCATGATCGAGGTCGCCGGCACCGACATGCCGTCGCGGCTCACGGTGATGTCGGCGTTGAAGCTCTCCGCGCATTTGACGAATTTCGCCGATGCGCGGGCATGAAGGCCGCGCTGGTTGATGATCGCCAGTTCCCTCGCCGTACCCGTTGCCGTGCCCGCCACCCGTCAGTCTCCCAGTATCTGGCTGGCGACGTTGATGTACTTGCGGCCAGCGTCCTGCGCGGCAGTCGCGGCCTTGTCGAGGGGGCAGTCCTTGCGGATACGCGCCAGCTTCACCAGCATCGGCAGGTTCAGTCCGGCCACCACCTCGACCCTGCCGATCTCGAGAAGCGAAATGGCGAGGTTGGAGGGCGTGCCGCCGAACATGTCGGTGAGGATGATCACACCCGAACCACTGTCAACCCGGCCCACGGCGCCGGCGATGTCGGCGCGGCGGTTTTCCATCCGGTCGTCAGGTCCGATTGCCACCGTCTCGATTGCCGCCTGCGGCCCGACCACATGCTCCAGCGCCGAGCGGAACTCCTCCGCCAGGCGGCCATGGGTGACCAGCACGAGTCCGATCATGGTAAGAGTGAAGCTCCGCGTCGTTTCCGTTCAGGGTGGCGCACAATGCCTCTAACCCGGTTGCGATGCAACACGCATTCACCCCCCGGAAAAATGGTCAAGCGCGGCGCGGATCCTGGCGGGTGCCGAGGCCTTTTCGGGGTCGATCAGCACCAGCGCAATGGCGATGCCGAGGATCTCCATGCGCGCCCGCGCCAGGTCCGGCAGGCGCTCGATCTCCGCGGCGGGCGTCAGCCGCACCGCAAGCCGAAGCGTGGCATGAGCCTGCGGCGCGATAGCGACGATGCCGATGCCGCGGATTTCCATCTTGCCGGCGAGCGCCTGCGGGGCAGAGGCGATCAGCCTGCCATCCGCACGGCGGACAGCCACCTGGTCATCCGCCACCAGCCGCGCACCGCGGGCCACTCCGGAGAGGCCCATGCCGGCGGCATCGATCAGGCGCAGCGCCAGGTCAGACTTGCCGGATCCGGGCGCGCCGAGAAGCAGCACGCCGTCATCCCCGATGGCAAGGCAGGTCCCGTGGATGAGCGCCTCCTCATGCATCGGCCGCCGCCGGAATGCGCACGACGAAGCGCGCGCCGAGCACCGGCTTCTCGCCGTCCTCGCCCGCCTTGCCATAGCGGTTCTCGGCCCAGATGCGGCCGCGGTGTGCATCCACAATCTGCTTGGAGATCGACAGGCCCAGACCGGAGTTGGAACCGAAGCTTCCCTCCGGCCGGTCGGTGTAGAAGCGCTCGAACACGCGCTCCAGATTGTCGGGGCGGATGCCGGGTCCGCAATCATCGACGCGGAACTCGACCTCGGCGCCGACACGGCGCACGCGCACCGCCAGCCTGGTGCCGGGACGGGTGAAGGAGCGTGCATTGTCGATCAGGTTGCGCACCACCTGGCCCAGGCGCGAGTCATGCCCCATCACCCCATAGGCCCTGGCGCGGTCCATGCCAGGAGGCGGCATGGCAATCTCGAAGGTGACCTCGGCCTGGTCCTCCTTGCGGGTGTCGTTGGCGTAGCTCACGATCGTTTCGAGGAGCTTGGACAGGTCGAAGGCCTGCGCCTCGCCGCGCGCCAGTTCGGCATCGAGCCGTGAGGCGTCGGAAATGTCGGTGATCAGGCGGTCGAGCCGCTTCACGTCATGCTTCACGATGTCGATCAGCCGTTCGCGCTGCTCCGGCGTCTTGGCATAGGCTAGTGTCTCGACCGCGCTGCGGAGCGAGGTGAGCGGGTTCTTCAGCTCGTGGCTCACATCCGCGGCGAAGGCCTCGATGGCGGCGATGCGGTTGTAAAGGGCGTTGGTCATGTCGCGGACGGCGCCCGAGAGATCGCCGATCTCGTCGCCGCGCGAGGAGAAGTCGGGAATCTCGACGCGCTTGTTGATGCCGCGGCGCACCCGCTCGGCGGCCGCCGCAAGCTTTCGAAGCGGCAGCGCGATGGTTGAGGCGAGGAGCGTGGAGAGCAGCATGGTCACCAGCGCCACGAAGCCGAAGGTCATCAGCACCACCTGGCGCTCGGCGCGCAGCACGCCGTCGATCTCGCCGCCGGTGGTGGAGAGCACGAGCGCGCCCAGCACGGCGCGGAAGCGCTGGACCGGAACGGCGACGAGCACGATGATCTGGCCGCGGTCATTGAGGCGGACGAGACTGACCTTGGCGCCGTTCAGCGCGGCGACGACCTCGGGGAAGTCGCGGCCGTTGTCGAGGCTGTATTCGATCTGCTTGGGATAGTCGTAGCTGAAGGTCCAGGTCACCAGCCTGTTCCACAGCGCCAGCGGGCTGAAGCCCTGCGCAGACGGGTCGAGCGGCGGCAGGTCGGATTGCACGATGTCGCCGCGCGAATAGAGAAAGCGGCTGTCGACGATGAGGTTGCCGTCCTTGTCGATGATGCGGGCCCTGACCGTGGTGTTGGCGAGCAGCCGCTTCAGCACCGGCCCCGCAGTTTCGGGGTCGACCGGAAAGTCGAGGCTCTGGGTCTGATCGTCATAGGTCAGAACCTCCTCGTTGCTGTCGGCCAGCGAGTCGGGATCGATGACGATCGAACCGGTGTCGACGGTGGCCGAGCCCGCCACGGCCGCGGCGATGATCTGCGCCTGCGTGGTGAGGCTCTGCACCCGCGCATCGATCAGCCCCTGGCGGAACTGGTTGAAGTAGAGGATGCCGGCCACCAGGATGATGAGGCCAAGCAGGTTCAGAAGAACGATGCGCGTGGTGAGCCGCTGCGGCGCCAGCCTGCGGAACCAGGCGGCCTTCGGCGGCGCAGAATCCCTTGCCGCCGCCTCAGCCGATTCATCGGCGTCGGCACGGTCGGCGGTCTCGGGAGGCGTCACCCTGTCAAGCATCGGGGTCTGGGCCGTCGCTGGCCCTCCTATTGCTCCTTGAAGCGGTAGCCCACGCCGTAGAGCGTTTCAATGCCGTCGAATTCGGCATCGACCGCGTTGAACTTCTTGCGCAGCCGCTTGATGTGGCTGTCGATCGTGCGGTCGTCGACATAGACCTGGTCGTCATAGGCCGCATCCATCAGCGCATCGCGGCTCTTGACGATGCCGGGGCGCTGGGCAAGCGACTGGAGGATCAGGAATTCGGTGACTGTCAGCGTCACGGGCTTGCCATCCCAGGTGCAGGAGTGGCGGTCCGGGTCCATGGCCAGCTTGCCGCGCTCGATGACCTTGGCGGCCTCCTGCGGGGTCTGGGTCACGTCGCGGTTCACCACGCGGCGCATGACGGCCTTGACGCGCTCGACGAGGAGCCGCTGCGAGAAGGGCTTCTTGATGAAGTCGTCGGCTCCCATCTTGAGGCCGAAGAGTTCGTCGATCTCGTCGTCCTTGGAGGTGAGGAAGATCACCGGCAGGTCTGATTTCTGGCGGATGCGGCGGAGCAACTCCATGCCGTCCATGCGCGGCATCTTGATGTCGAAGATGGCCATGTCGGGGGGATTGTCCTGCAGGCCCTGCAGGGCCGCGGCGCCGTCATTGTATTTCTGAACGCTGTAGCCCTCGTTCTCGAGCGCCATGCCCACAGATGTCAGAATGTTGCGGTCGTCGTCGACCAGCGCGATCGTTGGCATCTTCTTGTTCATCCTTCAACTGTGTCCTTCCTTTGGCACTAGGGGCGGAACTGGAACAAAATGTGGCATAGATGATAAGTGCTTGCCTGCACAATTGCGAGATGTGAACATGAATGAACGGAGAAGTTTCAGTGCCGGGGAGGCCCGCAACCTTCTGCGGAGGGCGCGGACGGCAACGCTCGCCACACTCAATGCCGATGATGGCATTCCCTATGCCTCGCTGGTGAATGTGGCGACGGATGTGCAGGGAATGCCCCTGCTCCTGATTTCCACCCTCGCCTGGCACACCAGAAACCTGGTGGCTGACCCAAGGGCAAGCCTCATGGTCGCCGAGGTACCGGCCTCGGGGGATGCGCTGACGGGCCCGCGGGTGAGCGTGATGGGCCGCTTCGTGAAGTCTGACGAGGCAGCACTCCGCCGCCGTTACCTGGCCCGCCACCCCGCCGCGGAACTCTACGCCGGTTTCGCTGACTTCGCCTTCTGGCGCATGGTGCCGGAACGGGCCCATGCGGTTGCGGGCTTTGGCCGGATCGAGACCATCCCGGCGGATGAGATGTTTCCCTCAGCCGATGAGATGCCGGCGCTGGAGGAGGGTGCCATCGCGCATATGAACGAGGACCATGAGGATGCCATCCAGCGTTATGCCTCACGGCTACTCGGCGCCAGCCCCGGCGGCTGGAAAATCGCCGGAATCGACACGGACGGCGCCGATCTGCGCCGCGGTGAGGAGGTCCTGCGCCTGCCGTTTTCCACGCCCGTCTACAAGGCGGGGACACTTCGCAAGCTCCTGGCTGATCTGGGCCGGCAGACAGGAACCTAGGTTCTCCACTCAGTAAATGATGTACGATACCGCACAATCATGATGTAAAATCAGCTTTACAATCATTTTTTCCTTGCAGGATCCAAAGGCCGGTCTCTACACTCGTGCATCCAGACACAGGAGCACCCGATGGACACAGCAACTGATGCCCTCCTCCGTGCCGAACTTGCCGATCTTGGCCTGACCTGGGTGGGCAAGCTGTCGTGGAATGCCCCAGCACCCGTGCTCTACCAGGACGCGGTGGCGAGGGGCGAGGGACTGGTGGCGGAGGGCGGCGGCCTTGCCGTCACCACCGGCCCGCACACCGGCCGCAGCCCCAACGACAAGTTCATCGTGCGCGACGACACCACCGAACACACGATCTGGTGGGACAACAACAGGGCGATGAGCCGGGAGGCCTTCGAGACGCTCCGCAAGGACTTCATGGTCCATGCCAGGCTGAAGAACCTCCATGTCCAGGACCTGGCCGGCGGGGCCGACCCCGCCCACCGGCTGCCCGTCCGTGTCATCACCGAGTTCGCCTGGCACGCGCTGTTCATCCAGCACCTGCTGATCGTGCCGGAGGACCGCACGGGCTTCACGCCACGTCTCACCATCGTCAATCTGCCCTCCTTCCGGGCTGATCCCGCCCGCCACGGCACGTCCAGCCAGACGGTGATCGCCATCGATCTCACGAACGGCCTCGTGCTCATTGGCGGCACGCAATATGCGGGCGAAATGAAGAAGGCGGTGTTCACCGTGCTGAACGATCTGCTGCCCGCACGGGGCGTCATGCCCATGCACTGCTCGGCCAACATGGGCCCCAGGGGTGACAGCGCCGTCTTCTTCGGCCTTTCGGGCACCGGCAAGACCACGCTGTCCGCCGATCCCTCGCGCACGCTGATCGGCGACGACGAGCATGGCTGGTCGGAGAACGGCCTCTTCAATTTCGAGGGCGGCTGCTACGCCAAGGTCATCAAGCTGTCGAAGGAGGCCGAGCCGCAGATTCATGCCACCACCGAGATGTGGGGCACGGTGCTCGAGAATGTGACGATCGACCCCCACACCCGGAGGCTCGACCTCAACGACGGGTCGCTCACCGAGAACACGCGCGCCGCCTATCCGCTGTCCGCCATCGCCAACGCCAGCCGGACCGGCACCGCGCCCATCCCCAGGACCATCGTGATGCTGACGGCCGACGCATTCGGTGTGCTGCCGCCCATCGCGAAGCTCACCCCGGCGCAGGCCATGTATCACTTCCTGTCGGGATACACCGCGAAGGTCGCGGGCACGGAGCGCGGCGTCACCGAGCCGCAGGCCACCTTCTCCACCTGCTTTGGTGCTCCCTTCATTCCGCGCGCGCCTGGCGTCTACGGCAACCTGCTGCGGGCACTCATTGCCAGGCATGGCGTGTCCTGCTGGCTGGTGAACACCGGCTGGACGGGAGGCGCCTATGGCGAGGGCCACCGCATGCCGATCCAGGTGACGCGCAGCCTCCTCAACGCGGCCCTCGAAGGCCGCCTCGACAACGCGCCAATGCGCATCGACCGGCATTTCGGCTTCGCCGTGCCCCTGCGCGTCGATGGCGTCGACCACAAGATTCTCGACCCGCGCGAGACCTGGCGCGATAAACCCGCCTATGATGCCATGGCCCGCAAGCTCGTCGGCATGTTCGTGACGAATTTTGCGAAGTTCGAAGCCATGGTGGAGGCCGATGTGAGGGCTGCAAGCCCCACGGCCCAGATCGCCGCAGAATAGGCGGAAGGGCTTGCGCCGGAGGCGGGCCGGGCTCATGGAAGCCCGGCACCTCTTCCGGATCTCCCGTGACCGCCCTTTTCGACGCCTTCAGCACAACGACGCTTTTCCTCACCATTCTGGTCGCCGGGGTGGCCGGGCTGGCGCGCGGGTTCTCCGGTTTTGGTGCTGCGCTGATCTTCATGCCAGCGGCAAGCGCCCTGGTCACACCGGCGCTTGCAGCGCCCGTGCTGCTGGTGGCAGACGGCCTCCTGTCGCTGGGCTTCCTGCCGCAGGCCTGGAAGCTGGCACGCCGGAAGGATGTGGCCCTCATGGCCGCGGGTGCTGCCGCGGGCGTGCCGCTCGGCACACTCGTCCTCAACCATGCAGATCCGCTGGTCCTGCGCTGGATCATCGCGGGGCTAGCCTTCGCCATGCTGCTGCTG
>CAIYXE010000485.1 GCA_903930095.1 uncultured Hyphomicrobiales bacterium | reverse complement strand
GAAGGCTCAGATCGAGGCCCTCAACGCGCGCGTTGCCTCGATGGAAGCCGCTCCGTCGGTTCCCGCCGGTTACCAGCTGCTCGCCGTCTCGAAGGGCGAAGCCCTTCAGGTTCCGGGCATGATGGGCTCCGACCGTGACCGCGTGACCAACGAGCGCGCCACCATCATCTCCGTCATGCCGACGGCTGATGCTCCGGCCGGCACCACGATCTCGTGGTCGGGCTATGTCCGCGCCGCCGTAATCTACGCTGGCGAGGAAGCCGACGGGACCCTGAAGCGCTCTGCAAGTGCAGAAGAGGGAACCACGACTGGGCCTTACGAGGTCTATGACAAGGCCTCCGACTCAGGCAACGCCGATGACGATTGGGATGTGAAGGCCCGCGGCCAACTCCGCGTCGTCGCCACCACCGACACCGCCGTTGGCGAAGTCGGCGTCGAACTCAAGATGCGCGCCGACTTTAACGGCACGGGCAACGGCGACGTCTACATGAAGACGGCCTGGGGCTACTGGGCGATGACCCCGGAACTGACCTTCGGCGGCGGTTACGCTGGCTCGCTGGGCAACATCGGCTACGGCTATGATGGCGCCTGCACCTGCTACTACACCGACAACGCAGACGTTAACTTCGATCCGGGTGATACCACCCAGCTCCGTCTGACCTACGCCTCGGGCCCCTTCTCCATGGCTGTCGCCCTGGAAGACTCGGGTGCGAACAACGGCTTCGGCAACGACAACGACTACACCAACGGCCAGAACCTGGGCGTTGCGGGCGAAATCAAGTACTCGGGCGACGCCTTCTCGGGCGAAATCTCGGGTGTGTACCGCTCGGTCAACAGCAACGACTACGACATCGTCTCGGTCATCTCCGGCGTGTCGGACGTCTACAGCGCGAACATCGAATCGCTCTGGCAGGTCGGCGCTGGCGTGGGCTTCAACATGGGTGACATCGCGAGCCTCTCGCTCGCCGCCGCCTTGGGTTCGGGCCCCTTCGACAAGGTCAACAGCTCGGGCGACATCGTCTCCTCCTACCCGGTCCAGAACGACTGGTGGGGCGTGAGCGGCCTGGCGTCTGCCAACCTGTCTGACGCTATCCACGCTGAAATCGCCGCCGGCTACAAGCATCGCGAAGGCGACAGCTTCACTGGCGTGCAGGATGCCGATGGCAACGACTGGGACTACTCGGGCTTCGACTGGAACCAGTTCGCAGTGCTCGGCGGCTTGTACTACACCCCCGTCGACCAGCTGACGATCGGTCTGGAAGCCGAGTGGTACACCACCGAGACCAGCATCAACCGTCGCCAGTACGACGCGGAAGGTGTGTCGACCGGTCTCAAGGACGACCTCGACGTTACGCAGGACAACTGGACCGTCGACCTCGTCTCGGTCTGGCGCTTCTAAGTCTTACCCCTGCAAACGATCTAGAGAAACGGCCCGCTTCGGCGGGCCGTTTTTCATTGGCGGGTGCAAGTCGTGATTGCGGCCAGCCTGCCGCTGGCCTGATTCAACATTCGCGCGCCGATGCGCGGCGGATGATTGAGCCGCGCGATTCGCACGTTGCGCCAAGGCAGCGGTTGCAAAAGTGCAGGAGGACAGCCCCTAAAGATACTTGAAGCCCGT
>CAIYXE010000484.1 GCA_903930095.1 uncultured Hyphomicrobiales bacterium | reverse complement strand
GCTTCAAGCCGGAGAAGTCCATCATCGTGGGCAACACCGTGCTCTATGGTGCGATCACCGGCGAGTGCTACCTGCGCGGTGTTGCGGGCGAGCGCTTTGCGGTGCGCAACTCCGGCGCTGTCGCCGTCGTCGAGGGCGTGGGCGACCACGGCTGCGAATACATGACGGGTGGCGTGGTTCTCGTCATCGGCGAGACGGGCCGCAACTTCGCGGCGGGCATGTCGGGTGGTGTGGCCTATGTGCTGGATGAAGCCGGCGACTTCGCCAAGCGCTGCAACCTCTCCATGGTCGACCTGCAGCCGGTTCCGGCGGAGGAGAAGACCACCGAGAAACTGCTGCACGCAACAGGCGACCTGCAGAGCCACGGCCTCGTCGATGTGACCTCGCAGATGGACCGCAACGATGCAGAGCGCGTGTGGGAACTGCTCTCGCGCCACTTGAAGTATACGGGATCGTCGCGTGCCAAGACGATCCTCGATGACTGGGCAGCATACCTGCCGAAGTTCGTGAAGGTGATGCCGGTCGAATATGCCCGGGCGCTGAAGGAACTCGAAGAGGCACAGAAGCACAGCGATGGCATGACGATCGGCGTCAAGAGGAGCGCGTGAGGCGTCATGCTGATCCACGGCGATGATGCCTCCGGAAACTGTCTCAAGATCAAATACACGGCTGACTATCTTGGCATCAGCTACGAGTGGCGGGCGGTCGACATCATGAAAGGCGAAGCAAAGACGGCCGCCTTTCTGTGCATAAACCCGATGGGACAGGTCCCAGCAGTGACGCTGGATGACGGCCGCCATCTGGCGCAGTCGAACGCCATCATCCGCTATCTTGCACGAGGCTCCGCACTTATGCCGGAGGATGCCTATCTACAGGCAAAGGTGGACGAGCTGATGTTTTGGGAACAATACAGTCACGAACCCTATATCGGCACCTGTCGTTTCCAGATGAGATATCAGGGGAAAACCCGCGAGGAACGCGACGCCTGGCGGGTCGACCGCGGCGAGCGCGCGCTCGACTTCATGGACAGCCAGCTTCACGGGAAGGACTGGTTCATCGCCAATTCCTTGAGCATCGCTGATATCGCGCTACTGGCATACACACGAGTCGCGGATGAAGGCGGTTTCGACATCGCGGCACGAAAGAACGTCAGAAATTGGATCAGGCGCTGCGAGCAAGAACTCGCCATATCGCCGAGGCACTGAGGAGGAAAACACACATGGGCAAGGTAACAGGTTTCCTCGAGATCGAGCGGCAGGACCGGAAGTATACGCCGGCCGCTGACCGGGTTCGCCATTACAATGAGTTCGTGATCCCGCTCTCGGAAGAGACGGTGAAAGCCCAGGCGGCGCGCTGCATGAACTGCGGCATTCCGTTCTGTCACAATGGCTGCCCGGTCAACAACCAGATCCCGGACTGGAACGATCTCGTCTATCTGGGCGACTGGGAAGAGGCCTCGCGCAATCTTCACTCCACCAACAACTTCCCCGAATTCACCGGACGTGTGTGCCCCGCCCCTTGCGAGGCGTCCTGCACGCTGAACCTCGAGGACACGCCCGTCACCATCAAGACAATCGAATGCGCCATTGTCGACAAGGCGTGGGAGCATGGCTGGATCAAGCCTGAATCCTACCGCGACAAGACGGGCAAGAAGGTGGCCGTGATCGGCTCAGGCCCCGCAGGCCTTGCCGCCGCACAGCAGCTGGCGCGCGCCGGGCACTCGGTGCATGTGTTCGAGAAGAACGCACGTGCCGGCGGCCTGCTGCGCTATGGCATTCCCGACTTCAAGATGGAAAAGCACCTGATCGACCGCCGCCTCGCGCAGATGGAGGCGGAGGGTGTCACCTTCCATTACGGCGTCAATGTCGGCGTGACCCAGGATGCCAGGCAGCTGATCGACAGCTTCGATGCGGTCGTTCTCTCGGGCGGCTCGGAGAAGCCGCGCGATCTTGCCATTCCGGGGCGCGATCTGGCGGGCATTCATTTCGCCATGGACTTCCTGCCACAGCAGAACCGCCGCGTGGGCAAGGAACCGCCGCAGGACAACCGGCCGATCCTGGCCGCGCAGAAGCATGTCGTCGTCATCGGCGGCGGTGACACGGGGTCAGACTGCATCGGCACCTCGGTGCGCCAGGGTGCGCTGACGGTGACACAGCTGGAAGTCATGCCGCAGCCGCCGGAGAAGGAGAACAAGCTTCTCACCTGGCCCAACTGGCCGTTGAAGATGCGGACATCCTCATCACACATGGAAGGTGCCGAGCGTGACTTCTCGGTGATGACCAAGTCCTTCTCGGGCGAGAACGGCGAGGTGAAGACGCTTCACTGCGTGAAGGTCGACGGCCAGATGAAGGAAGTGCCGGGCTCCGAATTCGACCTCAAGGCCGATCTCGTGCTGCTCGCCATGGGCTTCGTTCACCCGATGCATGACGGCATGCTGAAGTCCCTCGAGGTGAAGCTGGACGGCCGCGGCAACGTCGAGGCCAATGTGATGAACTACAAGACCTCGACGCCGAAGGTCTTCTCCGCCGGCGACATGCGGCGCGGCCAGTCGCTCGTCGTCTGGGCCATCCGCGAGGGCCGCCAGGCGGCGCATGCGGTGGACGAGTATCTGATGGGCGAGACGACGCTGCCGCGTTGATGTGAGGCGATCAATCCGGCACGTGCCGGAGGTCAGGGTGCAGGGGCGGGCACAGAGAAGTCGTCTGCGCGGCCAACAGGCGCTGATGGCGCCTCCCCGCGCATGAAGAGTCTTTCTGCGCCGCTGCTCTGAGGTGCGATGTCGCGCAGGGCCTTCAATGCGGCCTCGCCGCTGAGGCCGGCGGAGGTGAGCATAACGGCATTGGCGGTGACGCCTTCGGGCTGCACTGTATAGACTTCACCGTTCATGAGCAGTTGGCCGAAGAGCGGCACCTGGGGCGTCTGCTCCGCCGCATCCTGCAGAGGCTGGCCGGCTGCCTGCCGCGCGGGGGCCTCGCTGCTGCTGTTGATGGCGGCGAGCACGATCTGGCCCATGCGGTTGTTGCCGGCCTTGTAGAAGGAGATGCCGTCCCGGCCCCGCAGCCGCCTCACCATGCCAGTGTCATCGGGCCCTGTCTCGGCATATTGGCCGCTCGCATCCGACAGTTCCGCCCGCATGTCGATGAAGGTGATGCCGTTCGCCTCCGCGCGCTCACGCTGGATGGCGGCAATGTCCCTGACGGCGGCGTCATATTCGGGATCGCGCATGGGCGGTGGACCTACCCATACCACGCGTGCGCCGGATGCCGAGAGTCCGGCGAGCAGGCGGTCGACCTGGGCGGCATATGCTTCCGGCCAGCCCTCAGCACCGAAGGGGATGCGCAAGCCATCCAGCCGGATTGACTGGGTGTCGTTTGCGCCAAGCATGACCACGACCACGTCATAGGGATTACTGCCCAGTATCGTCGGAACCGTAGCAGGCCAGTCGTAAACCTCCGGACGCGCCAGGCCGGACTGCTCATTGAAGCGGTTGGATACCTCGTATTCGCCTGAAGCCTCCGCGAGCCGCATAAGGCCCGCACCAAGACCGCCGCCAATGGCGTCGCCCAGAACAAGGACGCGCGTCACCGGCCTTTCCAGCTCCTCGGCCGCGGCCGTCAGCGGCACGGCGAACAGCAGTACGGCAATGGCGATGGCCCTGAAGATCATGAACTGTTCTTGCGGATGTGCTGCAGCAACTTGAGGGACGGCTGTCCATCAAGTGGCAGGCCCTCCCGCTTCTGGTAGGCAATGACGGCCTCATAGGTGCGCGCGCCAAAGCGGCCATCACTCCCACCCGTCGAGAAGCCCAGGGCGGTGAGGCGCTTCTGAAGTTCGACGCGCTGCTCGAAGGTCAGGTCGATGTTGACATCAGGCCATGCGGCCACAAATGGCCCCTGACCGCGGATGCGATCCGCAAGGTGGCCAACGGCAATCGCATAGGAATGGGAAATGTTGTAATCCATGATGGCGAGGAAGTTCTTCGTCACCAGAAAGCGCGGGCCGTTGACGCCCTGCGGCACCATGACGAAGGCCTCCGCACCGCGCGCGCCGAGTTTTTCTCCATCAGCGCGCCTGATGCCCATCTTCTGCCACTCGGCCACGCTGCGCCAGTGCTTGCGGCCGATGAGGCCCTTGTTGAAATCATCCGGCAGTATCACCTCCCAGCCCCAGGGCCGGTCCGGCTTCCAACCGGCCTTGGCAAGGTAGTTGGCGGTCGAGGCCAGCGCATCCTGCCGTGAGTTCCAGATGTCCTTCTTGCCATCGCCAGTCCAATCGACCGCAGAGGAAAGATAGGAAGTGGGGATGAATTGCGTATGCCCCATGGCTGCCGCCCAGGAGCCGGTGAAACTGTCCGGCTTCACCAGGCCCTGCCTCAGGATCTTGAAGGCGGCGATGAGCTGCTCATTGCCATAGGCCTTGCGGCGGCCGGAATAGGCAAGAGTGGCCAATGAGCGGATGACGCTCATCGAGCCCTTGTCCTTGCCGAAATTGGATTCCATGCCCCAGATCCCGAGCAGGATGTAACGGTCAACGCCGTATTTCTTCTCGATGGCCGCAAGCAGCTTTTCCTCCTCGGCCTTCTTCGCCTGCCCGGTCTCGATGCGGATCGGCGTCACGGCCTTGGCGAGATAGGCAGCCGTCGTCGAGGTGAATTCGGGCTGGTTGGCGGCGAGCTTCAAGACCGCGGGATCGGGGGTGGTTATGCCCTTGAAGCCCGCATCGAAGAGAGACCGCGAAATCCCCGCCGCCTTGGCGCGGGGCCACAGGGAATTCTCGATGAAGGCCTGGAATTTGGCATCCGCATGGGCAGGCCCCGGCCCGGCGATGGAGCACAGCGGGGCTGCCAAAAGAAACGAGGCGAATTGGCGTCTGTTCATGGCTTCCCCTCGGCTGGTGATTGCAAAACAGGAAATCCTAGCGGCTATGCCATTGAACCGCGAATTGCGGCCTCAATCGGGCAGGAGCAGATCAGGCGGTGGCATTGCGGAGGGCAAGCTTTTTCTCCCAGCTGAGCGCGGTTTCCACGATGAAGTCCAGATTTTCGTATCTGGGCTGCCAGCCGAGCACCTTGCGCACCCGCTCCGCCCCGGCGACGATGGCTGCGGGGTCCCCCGGCCGGCGCGGGCCATAGGTGACCGGCAGGGGCGCGCCGTTGACCCGCTCCACCGCCTTGAGCACCTCGCGCACTGAATAGCCCTTGCCATAGCCGCAGTTGAAGATGCCGCTTTCCCCACCTTTCCGGAGATGCATGAGCGCATCGACGTGCGCGGCGATCAGGTCACTCACATGGATGTAATCGCGCAGGCAGGTGCCGTCCGGCGTATCATAGTCGGTGCCATAGACCTCGAGACCGGGGCGCTGGCCCAGGGCGGCCTGACAGGCGACCTTGATCAGATGCGTGGCCTTGGGCGTCGACTGGCCGATGCGGCCCTGCGGGTCAGCCCCTGCCACGTTGAAATAGCGCAGCGCCACATATTGGAGCCCATAGGCGGCGAGCGAATCACGCAGCATCCACTCCGTCATCAGCTTCGAAGCGCCATAGGGTGAGACGGGAGCGGGCGCCCTGTCCTCGAACACCGGTTCGGCAGAGACGTTGCCATAGACCGCCGCGGTGGAGGAGAAGATGAAGCGCGCAATTCCCGCCTTCACGGCAGACGCCATGAGCTGGCGCGACTTGACCGTGTTGTTGAGATAATAGCCCAGCGGATCGCGCATCGAATCCGGCACCACGATCGAGCCCGCGAAGTGGATGACGGCGTCGAATCTGTGTTCGGCCATCAGCCGGTCGAGCAGCGCCTCGTCACCGATGTCGCCTTCGACCAGCTTCGCCTCAGGCGCCACAGCCCACCAGAAACCAGTGGAGAGATTGTCGAGCACGACTACCTGCTCGCCCAGCTCCGCAAGTGCCAGAACCATGTGACTGCCGATATAGCCCGCGCCGCCCGTAACGAGAATGGTCATTGAAATCTCCAGTTGGTAGAGTGTAGCCAAGATTCGCCGCTGCCAAAACCGAAAATCGGAATAATCTGGCGTGACGGGGCTATCGGCGGGTTGAAGGGGTTCATTCATGGTGCGTTCGATCAAGACGGCGGTTTTCCCGGTTGCGGGGCTCGGCACACGTTTCCTTCCTGCCACCAAGGCGATGCCGAAGGAGATGTTGACCGTCATCGACCGGCCGGTCATCCAGATCGCGGTGGACGAGGCGCGGGAGGCGGGTATCGAGCATTTCGTCTTCGTGACCGGACGCGGCAAGTCGGCGATCGAGGACCATTTCGACAAGCAGTTCGAGCTCGAGGCGACGCTCGCGGCGCGGGGAAAGACGGCGGAACTGGAAGCGCTTGCCCGTGACCTGCCGAAGGCCGGCCAGGCGAGCTTCACCCGCCAGCAGGAGCCGCTGGGGCTGGGACATGCCGTGTGGTGCGCGCGCCAGATCGTGGGTGATCAGCCCTTCGCGCTTGTCTTGCCTGACATGGTGATGCATGCGAGCCCCGGCTGCCTCAGGCAGATGATCGATGTGTATGAAGGCCGTGGCGGCGGCAATGTGGTGGCGGTGGAGGAGGTCCCCTGGGAACAGGTGAGCCGCTATGGCGTGGTGGGCGCCAAGGACTGGCAAGACAATTCCTTCACCATCACCGGCATGGTGGAAAAGCCGAAGCGCCGGGAAGACGCGCCTTCGAACCTCATCATTTCCGGCCGCTACATCCTGCAGCCAGAGATCTTCGCTGAGATCGAGAGGCAGGAACCGGGGGCGGGCGGTGAGATCCAGATCACCGACGCCATGATCCGGCTCATGGGCAAACAGCCGTTCCATGGGGTTCAGTACCGCGGGACGACGTATGATTGCGGAGACAAGGTGGGCTTTCTGGCCGCCAATGTGGCTCTTGCCCTTGAGCGTCCGGAGATTGCCCCCGGCTTCCGCGCGGCACTGCGGAAGATCCTGGCGCAGTCAGGGGGGCTGTAGGCCTTCGCTGTCCCCATTGCCGGGCATATTGCTTTTGCCTCGCTGCGGCACAGGGGCTAAAAGGCCCCCCATGCAGAAAACCCCGCATCTCTCCTCCATTCCGCTGGGCGCGCAGTGGCGCGCCTCCGCCCGCCGTGCGCTGGTCATCGAGACGGAGGGCATGCAGCAACTGATCGAGGCGCTGGAGGGGCCGCTGGGCGATGCGTTCGCGAAGTCTGTGCAGGTGATCCGCCAGGCCAGGGGCCGCGTGGTGATGACTGGCATGGGCAAGAGCGGCCACATCGCGCGCAAGATTGCAGCGACGCTCGCCTCCACCGGAACGCCGGCGAGCTTCGTGCACCCGGCCGAGGCCAGCCACGGCGATCTCGGCATGATCACACCGGATGATGTGATCATCATGATCTCGAACTCCGGCGAATCGCCTGAGCTTCGGGACATCCTGACCTATTCGCGGCGCTTCTCGGTGCCGCTCATCGCCATCACCTCCGTACCCAATAGTTCGCTCGGCAAGGAAGCCGATATCGTGCTGCCGCTGCCGCGCGCCCGGGAGGCCTGCCCCACCGGGCTCGCGCCGACGACGTCCACCCTGCTGCAGCTGGCACTGGGCGATGCGCTGGCGATGGCGTTGCTGGAAGACAAGGGATTCAGTGCGCTCGACTTCCGCAAGTTCCACCCGGGCGGCAAGCTTGGCGCGCAGCTGAAACATGTGCGCGACATCATGCATGCGCGCGAGGAGCTGCCACTCGGGCCGGAAGCCCTGCCGATGTCAGACGTGCTGATCATGATGACGCGGCGCAGCTATGGCTGCTTCGGCGTGGTGGATGAGCAGGACCGTCTCGCCGGAATCGTAACCGACGGCGACCTGCGCCGCAACATGACGCCGGACCTCCTGAAGCGCAGCGCGGGAAGCGTGATGACCCGTGCGCCCAAGACCATCAGCCCCGACGCGCTCGCCTCGGAAGCGCTCGCCCAGCTGAACGAGCTCAAGATCACGAGCCTGTTCGTCATCGATGCGGAGCAGCGGCCGGTGGGCCTCGTCCACATCCACGACCTGCTGCGGATCGGACTGGTCTGACAGCCGCTCAGAGCTGCTCTACGATCAGGCTCATGCCGCTGACGGCCGTTACCCTCACGCGCGTGCCGGAGACGAGGTCGGGGCCTTCGACCTCCCAGACCGTGTCCTCGATGGTGAGCTTGCCCCGCCCGTCGAGGATCGGTTCCTTCAGGGTGAAGGTACGGCCGATGTATCCCATCTGCCGGCGATTGAGATATGGATTATCCGCCGGCTCCATGCTGGCGCCCTTGTAGAAGCGCCGGCCCGAGTAGACCACGGCCGCCGAAAGCACGGCGAGGAGCAGGAATTCCGCCTGCCACGGCAGGTCCAGCATGTAGTCCGCAACGCCGGTAACGGCGGCGGCAATCGCCAGCCACATGAAGAACACGCCGGGAGAGATCAGTTCCAGGATCAGGAGAATGGCTGCCACCACGAACCACGCCCACTGGCCGAGCACGGGAAAGATCTGGTCCATTCTAGGGCCTTTCCGTTCTCAAGCGCCGGGTCCGGACTCAGGCACGCTGCCGCGGCGGCGCGGCGGCGGCGGGGCCTGCCCGCCGAAGGCCTCCTTGGCGATCTCCGCGATCCCGGAGATCGAACCAATGAAGGACGACGCCTCGAGCGGCAGCATCAACACCTTCTGGTTCGGTGCGGAGGCAAGGCTCCCAAGCGCCTTGATATAATTGTTGGCGACGAAGTAATTGATCGCCTGCGCACCGCCAGCGCCAATGGCGGCGGAAACGACCTCTGTGGCTTTCGCCTCCGCTTCCGCTGCGCGCTCGCGCGCCTCGGCATCGCGGAAGGCTGCTTCCTTGCGGCCCTCGGCCTCGAGCACGACAGACTGCTTCTCGCCCTCGGCCTTGAGGATGGCGGAAGCGCGCAGGCCCTCGGCCTCGAGGATGGCGGCGCGCTTGTCGCGTTCCGCCTTCATCTGGCGGCCCATGGCTTCCACCAGGTCGCGCGGGGGTGCGATGTCCTTGATCTCGATGCGGTTCATCTTGACGCCCCAGGGTTGGGTCGCCTGGTCCACCACATTGAGGAGCCTGAGATTGATCTCATCGCGCTGGGAGAGGAGGTTGTCGAGGTCCAGCGAGCCCATCACCGTGCGGATATTGGTCATGACGAGGTTGGTGATGGCGTTGTTGAGGTCGCGCACTTCATAGGTGGCGCGCGGCGCGTCGACGATCTGGTAGAAAGTGACGCCGTCGACCTTCACCATGGCGTTGTCGCGCGTGATCACCTCCTGGGAGGGGATGTCGAGCACCTGCTCCATCATGTTCTGCTTGGCGCCGATCCGGTCGATGAAGGGGACGATGAGCCCCAGCCCCGGCTCCAGGGTGCGCACATACTTCCCGAAGCGTTCCACCGTGTAGTTGTAGCCTTGCGGCACCATGCGGATTGCGCGGAGCAGATAGAAAAGCACAACCGCAACGACCGCAAGGACGAGAATTCCAAGGCCTTCCAACATCGTCAAAAGCTCCCCTACAGGCTATTGCAACGTCTGGAGGTTGTCGGTCAGAGCCCGCGGCAAGTCAAGCCCGTCACACCCAGCCCTGGATCTCGTTGCGGACGATCCGCTCCATCATGGTGATGGAAGGCTCCGAGTCATTGAGACATGGAACCACGGAGAATTCCTCGCCGCCCGCTTCCTCGAAGGTCTCCTTGAGGCCGATCGCCACCTCTTCGAGGGTTTCAACGCAATCCGAGGCGAAACCCGGCGTAATCATCAGGAGTTTCCTGACACCCTGCGACGGGAGTTCCTCCACCGTCTGCTGCGCATAGGGCTGCAGCCATTCGGCCTTGCCGAAACGCGACTGGAAAACGACCTTCAGTTTCTCACGCGGCAGTTTCATGCGCTCGCCAAGGAGCCGTGCCGTCTTCATGCAATGGCAGTGGTAGGGATCTCCCGCCATGAAGTAATCCTTCGGCAGGCCGTGGAAGGACGCAAGGATCACGTCCGGTTCCCAGGTGAGCGTCTTCAGGTGATGCTGGAGTGACTGCGCCAGCGCCTCGATATGGGCATCATTGTCGAAATAGGGTGGAACAGTGCGGATCGCCGGCTGCCAGCGCATGGATTTCAGCGCGTCATAGGCCTTGTCGAGCGCCGTCGCGGTGGTGGAGGCCGAGTACTGCGGATAAAGCGGGAACAGCAGGATACGGTCACAACCCTGGTCCTTCAGCGCCTCGATGCGCTCCTTCGTCGGCGGCAGTCCATAGCGCATGCCCCAGTCGACGATCACCTGCGGCAGGTCGGCGAAGCGGGACGCCAGCTTCTCGGCCTGGGACCGGGTGATCGTCTTGAGCGGTGACTCGTCGCGCTCTTTGTTCCATATCTGTTCGTATGCATGACCACTTTTGGTGGGGCGGGTGGACAGGATAACGCCGTTGAGCAGCACCCACCAGAGCACGGGATTGACCTCGATCACCCGCCGGTCAGACAGGAACTCCTTCAGATAGCGGCGCATGGGCCAATAAGAAGTGCCCTCGGGCGTGCCGAGATTGATCAGCAGAACGCCAACCTTGCCGACCTTGAACGGCGGATGACCGGGGGGAAGTACATTCATGATGTCCAGAACCGTCCTCTTCAGCCGCCGCAGCGCGCCGTGCAGTCACTACTCTGCCGTTAACGGCTTGAAAATGCCAAAAGATCATACTCGCAGCAATTTCGTTCAGGACCTTCGGATCATCGGGAAGGCGGCAGCCGGGAATGCTTCCTGGAAAGTCACAACGGGCCAGGGGCTTTGCCGCCGCCGCGATCGCCTTCTGCCTGCTCTCCAGCGCGCTTCCGGCCTACCTCGCGGGTGATGTGCGGCAGGCCGGGGTCGGCGTCGGCCTGCTGCTGTGCGCGGCGGTTGCCGGGTTTGCCGCCTGGCGCCACGGGCACCGCAAGCATCTCCCGCCGGAGCCGCCGGCGGATCAGCCGGACCTCCGCCTGCTCGAAGAGGTGGCGGCCACACTCAGGGATGGGCTCAACACGATCACCGGCTTCTCCGAACTGCTGGTGCATGAGGTGCGGGCATGCCGTGGCCCGGAGGCGCCGGCCGCCAGCCGCTTCGTACTCGAAGGCAGTGAGGATCTGAGCCGTTTTGTTTCCAGCCTGCAGGACTTCGTGCGCTGCGAGCAGGGACGCATCCGCCTCGTCGAACAGCAGGTCGATGCCGCCGAACTCGTCGAAGCGGCACTCAGCCTCTGCCGCACCGCCGCCGAGCGGGCCGATGTGGTGCTGGTGGCGAGGCTGCTTGAGGGGGTGGAACTGCACTGCGACGCCAGCCGCCTCCGCGATGCAGTCGCCGGCATGGTGCTCTGGTCAGCAGGAAGGGCGCCCCGGGGCAGCGTTGTCGGGATCAGCCTTATCCCGTTCGGGGGAACATCGCTCGCCATCCGCGTGACCAGCATGACCGCAGCATCTGCGCGCCGCACGCGGGACGGCACCTTCAACCCGGAGCTGTCGCTTGATGGACTGAGGGGATTCGCACTTCCGGTTGCCCATCGCGTGGCACTGCTGCATTGCGCGGACCTGACGATCGAAAGTGGACCGGGCGGCCGTACCACTCTATGTCTCATCATGCCGCCGCACCGCATCATGAGGCTGGGGCGGAACGATGACTGCGAAAACCGCGCCGCCTGAAGGACACGACCTGACGCAATGGCCACTCCCGCCACCACTCCGCCCTTCATGGGCTCAATCCGCGCGCAATCGCCCGAGGGCTTCACCGCGGCGATCTTCGGCGCCCCCCATGGCACGCCCTATCCCGGTATCGACAATCGTCTGCATCGCGGCGCACCTGACGCCTTTCGCATGGCGCTGCGCGACGACATCGACTGGCTCGATCACTGGGACTGGGACCTGGGCGGACCACTCCTCAAGCACGGACAGGCGGTCTGCGATCTCGGCAACCTCAAGACAAGACCGAAGGACGGGCCCGCCAACCGCCAGCTGATCGAAAGCACCACGCGCGGCATTCTCGAAGCGGGAGCAGTGCCCATCATGTTCGGTGGAGACGACTCGGTCCCCATTCCCTTCATCGCCGCCTTTTCGAACCAGCCGGCCATCGTCATCCTGCAGATCGACGCGCACATCGACTGGCGCAACGACCGGCATGGAGAGAGCATGGGTTTTTCCTCCACCATGCGGCGCGCTTCCGAGCACGACCATGTCTGGCGGATCGTGCAGGCCGGCGCCCGCGGGCTCGGCAGTGCGCGCGAACAGGAGGTGCGCGACGCGCTGACCTGGGGGGCGCACATCGTTACCTCGCGCGCCATTCACCACAAGGGCGTCGAAGAGGTCCTGAAGCACATTCCGGAAGACTGCGACTGCGTGATCAGCCTGGACTGCGACGCGCTCGACTCGAGCGTGATGCCAGCCGTCGCCTACCCCTCGCCTGGCGGCTTGAGCTATACGCAGGTGACCGATCTTGTCTCTGGCGTGGCGGCCAAGGCGCGCATCGCGGGCTTCTGCATGGTGGAATTCGTGCCGCTGCGCGACCGCATGAAGACGGCCGCCTTCACCGCGGCAAGGATCGCAGCAAACGTCATCGGACGGCTGCGCAAGAGCGGGGACTGAGATCCCATGGCCATCACTGCGGTGACGGCGAAGGTGATGCTACTCCGCCGCCTTCCGGACCACGCTGGCTGACAGGGCCGCCAGCAACTCAGTTTCCCGCGCCTTGGCCTTTGCGACATTCGCCTCCTTCACATGGCCGAAACCGCGCATGCTTTGGGGAAGTTCCGCGAGTTCGAGCGTGATCGCGCCATCCAGTTGTTGCGGTGATGCGATGAGGCGTTCGATGAGAGCCTTGTAGTCCACAATAAGCTGCCGTTCCATCCGGCGCTCAGCGGTTCGGCCGAAGACGTCAAACGCGGTGCCGCGCAGCCGCTTCAACGCCGCAAGAATGCGGAATACGCCCATCATCCGCGAGCCGAAAGCGCCTTTCACCGGCTTGCCCGTGACCGGGTCTCTGCGGCCCAGCCCGGGAGGGGCGAGGTGGAAGGTCAGCCGGACGTCGCCCTTGAACTGCCTTGCAACCGCCGCG
>CAIYXE010000483.1 GCA_903930095.1 uncultured Hyphomicrobiales bacterium | reverse complement strand
GAGGCTGCGCTGCTCATCCGCCAGCGCCTCGATAAGCAACTGGAAGCCCGTATAGCCGCAGGCCTGCAGCCAGACGGCGGCCCAGGCGATCTCCCGCGGCTCGGTGATGCCGATGTTGCGAAGGCGAATCGCCAGCCGGTTTTCAGCTGCCTTCAGGTCTGTATGCATGGCCTTCTGATACGCGGTTTCGCAGGGCGCGCCAACACCCCAGAACATGACTTTGCGCGCGTTCCTTTCGACCAGGTGATTCCACCTGGCCGGAACGCGCGCGAGAGCATGATCCGCAAAAGTGGAAACCACTTTTGCGATAAGATCATGCTCAAGCCATTGATCTTGCGCGCGTTCCTTTCGACCAGGTGATTCCACCTGGCCGGAACGCGCGCTAGACGCCGCTTGCCGCGATGCTGCCGAAGCGCTGGCGGATCCGGCGGGTCAACTGGTCGCGCACCTCGCGGTAGCTGTCGAGGATCTGCTCCCGGCTGCCGGCGGTGATCGAGGGGTCGAGCGTGGGCCAGTATTCGGCCGTGATCGCCATGGTGCGGGTCATCTCCAGGGCGCGGTGATGGGCTTCGGGCGACAGCGAGATGACTACGTCGAAGCTCGAATCCTCAAGATCGTCGAAGCCCTGCGGGCGGTGTTTGCCCAGGTCGATTCCCATCTCGTCCATGACGGCGGCCACGAAGGGATCGGGCGTTCCGGGCTTTACCCCGCAGGAGGCGACATAGACCCGGTGGCCATAGAATTGCTTCATGATCGCGGCCGCCATCACGGAACGGATCACGTTCTGGGTGCAGGCGAAGAGCACGGCGCTGGGAAGGTCTCCCGCCATCGCCTGCGCCTAACCTCGCCAGTGCAGGACGCAGACGAGGGTGAACAGGCGGCGGGCCGTGTCAAAATCGACCTCCACCTTGCCGTTGAGGCGCTCACGCAGCAGTTCGCTGCCTTCATTGTGCAGACCGCGGCGCGCCATGTCGATGGTTTCGATCTGGCTGGGCGTGGCGGTGCGGATCGCCTGGTAGTAGCTCTCGCAGATCATGAAGTAGTCCTTCACGATCCGCCGGAAGGGTGACATCGAGAGGCCGATCAGCGTGAGGCGCTGCTCTGTCTCGCTCAGCACGTCGAAGATCAGCCGTCCGTCGGCGGTCGACAACCGCAGGCGGTAGGGGCCTTCGGGGTTCGAGACCAGGGTGAAGCTGTTCTCTTCCACGAGATCATAGATGGCAACGCGCCGCTCATGCTCGGCCTCGGGGGAGGGGCCGGGGCCGATCGTGGAGTCGAGTTCGACCGCGCTCAGGCGGTTCGCGGGTTTTTCCGTCATGGGGGGAGAATAGCCGTGGGTTGGGTGATCAGGCTAGAGCATGAACGCCAAAAGTGGAAACCACTTTTGCGGCCAGATCATGCTCAAGCGTTTGATCTTGCGCGCGTTCCCCCTCTCTCCCGGAGGGGGCGGGGGGCAAGCATGTCAGGTGGTTTCCTGGTCCTCGTCATCCAGCGGATGCTGCGGCACCGCCTGAGCCGCCCAGGCGGGGCCGAGATCGGCCATCTGGCATTCCAGGCATTCGACGCCGAGGCGCACCGTTGCACCCTCCGAGAAGGTGAGCAGCACCTCGCCCGAGGGCGGATCCGTCTCGGCGAAGGTGATCGAGAGCAGGGAGAGGACCTCATCCTTCTCCAGATGGCGCATGTTCAGGGTCTTGACGGACAGCACGCGGCCGAAATGCAGGCCGGTGCGGCGGCGCTGCGGCGTGTCTGCCCCGTCCCAGGCGAAGCGGTTGGCGATGAGGACGAACAGCTTGCGCTTCGGATCATAGCGCATGTCGCCGGCGAGCAGCACCGCATCCTGCATCTGGGCCGAGATCACGGCCAGGTCCTCAAGGTCGAGTGCGGACAGTTTCAGCATGCCGCGTCAGCCGGAAATGCGCGTCACGTCGGCGCCGCAGGCCGACAGCTTTTCTTCCAGCGTCTCGAAGCCGCGGTCGAGGTGGTAGACGCGGTTGATCATCGTCTCGCCCTCGGCAGCCAGACCCGCGATCACCAGCGAGACCGAGGCGCGCAGGTCGGTGGCCATGACGGGGGCGCCGGTGAGCTTCTTCACGCCGCGCACCTCGGCCGTGTCGCCGTGGAGGTGGATGTCGGCGCCGAGGCGGGCCAGTTCCTGCACATGCATGAACCGGTTCTCGAAGATCGTCTCGCGGATCACGCTGGTGCCGTCTGCCATGGTCATCAGCGCCATGAGCTGGGCCTGGCAATCGGTCGGGAAGCCGGGGAAGGGCTCCGTCTCGACGCTGAGCGGGTGCAGCGCATGGCCGTTGCGGTGGATGCGCACGCCTTCATTGGTGGCCTCGACGCCGATGCCGGCGCGGCGCATCACCTCGATCACGGCGCCGATATGCCCGGCATTGGCATCCTTGAGCAGGACGTCGCCGCCCGTCATGCCCACGCACATGGCATAGGTGCCGGTCTCGATGCGGTCCGGGATCACGCTGTGCTCAGCACCCGACAGGCTGGCAACGCCCCTGATGCGGAGCTCTGAGCTGTGGATGCCTTCGATGCGCGCGCCCATCTTGACGAGGCATTCCGCTACATCGCCGATCTCGGGCTCGGCGGCGGCATTCTCGATCACCGTGTCGCCATCCGCCATCACCGCCGCCATCAGCGCGGCATGGGTGGCCCCGACCGACACCTTGTCGAAGGCGATGTGCGCACCCTTGAGGCCCTTGCGCGCCCTGGCCAGCACATAGCCGCCCTCAATCGTGATCTCGGCGCCGAGCTTCTCCATGGCCATGAGGTGCATGTCCACGGGCCTCGTGCCGATGGCGCAGCCGCCGGGAAGCGACACCTTCGCCTCGCCGCAGCGGGCCAGCAGCGGGCCCAGCACCCAGAAGCTTGCCCGCATCCTGGACACGAGCTCATAGGGGGCGGTGGTATCGGCAATGTCACGGGCGGTGAGGTGCATCACGTCGCCCGCCATGCCGTTCTGGCCGGCCCGCTTGCCCGCCACCATGATGTCGATGCCGTGGTTCTGCAGGATGCGCTGCAGCAGGCGCACGTCCGCCAGGCGCGGCACGTTGGAGAGGGTGAGGGTGCCCGGCGTCAGCAGCGAGACGATCATCAGCGGCAGGGCCGCGTTCTTGGCGCCCGAGATCGGAATGGTTCCGTTCAGGCGGTTTCCGCCGCGGATGCGGATTCGATCCATGTGTTCTCTTCCCCTGCTGCGCAGCGCACCGTTCCGGGAATCATCCCCGGCGGCCGGCGTTCTGCCCCGACTGCGGCGGTAACAAGCATAAAAGGCTCAATTGGGGCAACCATTGTCGTCAGGTGGCGGATCAGGGGAATTGGCGGCGGGCTTGCGATCCTTGCCCTGCTCCTTGCGCCGGGCAATGTTGCGCTTCAGGGCCCTGGCCAGCCGCTCCTTGCGCTCCTCCGAAGTGGTTTTCCTGCCGGTCATGTTTCGATTTTCGGCCCTGACCCGCCTCGCGTCAAGCGACGGGGTTGCGCCCGCCCGCCGCCTGTGGCATGTGTCCGCCCGCGCGAAACGCAAGGTGCGCTGCCGTAGCTCAGTGGTAGAGCACTCCCTTGGTAAGGGAGAGGTCGGGAGTTCAATCCTCCCTGGCAGCACCATTTTTCAAGCACTTAGCGGTCCGGTGTAGCATACCCTAGACGTGTGCTACTTTTGAGCGCATAGTTTGCGCCCTGCATGGGGTGCACGATGGCGAAGCGTTCCAAGCCCATAATCGGTGACGGCGAGAGCATGGTGTC
>CAIYXE010000482.1 GCA_903930095.1 uncultured Hyphomicrobiales bacterium | reverse complement strand
TCCGACCATGGACGCTGCAACGGCTGCAGCGGAGGACGAAATAAGCTGGTCCAGCTTGTCATTCAGCTTGATCGATTGTTCGACGTTGGAGAACGACGCCAGTTGAGCGAGTGTCTGGGAAGGATCATTTGGCTTCGTTGGATCCTGGTTCTTCATCGAGGCGATGAAAAGCCTCAGGAATGCGCCATAGTCCAGGCTGGCTTTTGCTGCGTCAGACACCGCTTGCCGGGTCGGCCCGGCACCTGAGACGACCGGCGTAATGTTTGCCATCAAGCGGCCTCGTCGCTTTGCGCAGGCGAGCGGGCAGCATCCTGCCGTATGCCAAAGCAGCTCCGGAGAAGTTTGAGCGCATCGAAGTACCGGCCTTTGCTGACTTTCTGGTCAGCGAGGTCAATATTCTTCTTCACATACTCGTCGCCAGCGTCTTGCCGTGTTCGGAAAGACATGTGCTTATAGAGCTCGGCTGTCATTCCCGCGTTGCCAGGATCCATGATCATGCTTTGAACGACAAAGTATAGCTGCCGTTCGGGCGTGACAGCCTCCTCGGCCTGCATCACATGATTCTCGAGCAGAAACGTCACATCGTTCAGGAATTCAAGCGATGTACGGCGGTCAACTCTCAGGACCGCGCCATTTACGTAGAGCTTCTCTCCGCGCTTGAGATGTATGAACATGCTAGTGCCTTCCCAATCCCTTCCTGATCGTATCCGAGATCTCTATCAGAGCGGAAAAGTCGTCCTCGCTCCCGTCGCGAATCTCCTCGGTCCGGCGCAGGACCCAGATTCCGATTGATATCAGGCGCGCCTTGAGCGAATCCGGAAGGCCGTTTCCGCTGTCCGACAGGTCCTCGAGCAGGATGGTCCACAGCCTGTTGACGAAGAGAAGGGCCTCGACCGATTGACGCGAGCCACGGCCCGCAAGCTGGGCGGACTGCAGTAGCTCGATCGCCTTGTCAAAGGCACGCCTCTCATTGTCCCGGATCTGTTCGGTGGTATCCTCGAGCATGAGGCGGTAGGTTGCTTCATACATATGGCGTCGTTCCCCTTTGCGCCTCGCATCTCGTCAGATGTAGGAGAGCAGGCTCAGTCTGTTAATTCTTCCGGTCACGGCGTATGACGTCTCAAGCTGCATCATGAGAACGTTGATGCGTGTTGCAGTCTCATAGGCATCCACGCCTTCGAGCCGGCTGATGGCGGAGGTGAAATCCCTTTTTTCTCTCTCCATTGCTTCGCTGGCGAGTTTCAGCCGGGCCTGCCCTGCGCCAATCCTGGCCTGCTCTGAGCCGATCTGCAGTTGTGCCTCCGAAACGCGGGCCAGCGAACGGTCTGCCACCACCTGAAACGCGTCCCGGCTGATGCTGCTACTGCCCAGCATTTCCACCATGGAGAATGCTTGCGCCAGCGTTCGTGCAAATGGCCGGTCTGCGGTCGTCTGCAAGTCGATCGCACGACCTGTGCCAACCCGAAACTGCATTCCTTCGGTCGAAGCCGCAGACCAAGTTGATCTCCAATCTGTGTCTTCGAACAGGCTGGAGAACGTTCCATCCAGAAAGCCTCCGATATCGCTAGCTGACAGCGCGGCCGCCGCGGGATCGGAAGGCGGGAAACCGAAATGAGCTTCAAAGGCGCCGATGACAGCCTGCCGTGGCCCTGCCAGGTATGGAGACAGGGGAACCGAGTCAGACATCATTCCACCAAAGATGTACTGACCGTCATAGGATGTGGACAGAGTTGACTGCATTGCATCCAGAGACAGCATTCCGGAGGTGGCGGCGAGTGTCTTGCCGTTCTCCGCGCCGCGGGCGCCGGCGAGGACCGATTGAAATCCCTTGGCCAGATCTGCAAGTGTCGAGAGAGATGTCTGGGTCAGCTCTGCACGCGAATCTGCCAGCTTGGCCTGGTCCAGTGTGTTTACAACCGAGTCGAGCCGCAGCCTGAAGTCAATGGTCACGCCGATCCGCGATCCAAGCGCCATTCCCATATCCGCATGACGGCCGGTGGCCGCTTCGGTCTGCGCTTGCGCAAGCTGCTTCTGACCTTCCGCAATCGCAGTACGCGGAAGCTGGGACAGGAGCCGTGTTGCAATCGAGTCGATGCGTGGCATCAGCGCACGGCCTCCATCAGGGCCGCCAGCATGGCATCGACTGTTGCCAGAACCTTTGATGATGCCTGGTAGCTCTTTTCAAGGTCGAGCAGCGTAGCCATTTCCTGGTCGATGTTCACGCCTGTTACCCGCGCAAGAGAGTCACCGGCGCGCACTCTCATGGCACTTGCGAGGTCTAGAGACTTTCCTGCAGCCTGCCGGCTGGCCTCAACCCAGGCTGATGACTGCAGGCTCAAGCTTTTCAGCGAGACGGCGCCGCCAATTCCCGCCGATTCGCCAAAGCTCCGGACGGCATCGACGGAGTCGGCGAGTTCCGCGATTCTCGCTTGGTAACCGGGCTGGGAGAGTGTGTTGCGGAGATAGGAAACCCCACCGAAACCTCCGTCCCTCAGGAGCAGAACCGACCCGCCTTGTTGCGGGTCGGCAAGTGCGTTGATTCCCATCCGGCCAGCCAGGCCAGCAGGCGGGTTGCTCAGTTGAGGCAGTGTCCCGGTATTTCCTACAAAGAGACCCTCGACCTCCGGCAGCGATGGCGGAGAGACAGGGTCCGTCTCAGTGAAGCTGCGGATGAGACCTGCCGCTATCTGGTCGAGTTGGGTGGAGAACTGAGGAGCGGTACGGTCTCTGACCTGCGCCAATGCGGCAAGCTTGCCACCCGAGATGGGCATGGGCGCGCCGTGCCCCGTCACGGCGACGCCATCGATCAGGACAGCCCCACCCGCAACTCCGGGAGCAAGAGGAGTTGATGCTGCGAAGCGCACTGTCCGAGGGCTTCCCTCAAACAGAACCGCACCACCTTCCGCATAGACCAGTATATCGTTGTTGGGGCGTACCGTTGTCCGGATTCCG
>CAIYXE010000481.1 GCA_903930095.1 uncultured Hyphomicrobiales bacterium | reverse complement strand
TCATCGGCCAGTCCAAGGCCAAGCAGAACCTCCGCATCTTCATCGAGGCCGCCAAGGCCCGGGGCGAGGCGCTGGACCATGTGCTGTTCGCGGGCCCCCCGGGGCTGGGCAAGACCACGCTGGCCCAGATCATGTCACGCGAATTGGGCGTCAACTTCAAGGCCACCTCCGGCCCCATCATCGCCAAGGCGGGTGACCTCGCCGCTCTCCTCACCAATCTGGAAGAGCGCGACGTATTGTTCATCGACGAGATCCACCGCCTCAACCCGGCGGTCGAGGAAGTGCTCTATCCCGCGATGGAGGACTTCCAGCTCGACCTCATCATCGGCGAGGGCCCCGCCGCGCGCTCCGTCAAGATCGACCTCGCCAAATTCACCCTCGTCGGCGCCACCACCCGCACCGGCCTGCTGACAACCCCGCTTCGGGACCGTTTCGGCATCCCCGTCCGCCTCGATTTCTACAATGAGGAGGAGCTCCTCCTCATCGTCAAACGCGGCGCCCGCGTCATGCAGATGGGCATCGCGGAGGAGGGGGCGCTCGAAATCGCCAGGCGCGCCCGGGGAACGCCCCGCATCGCCGGAAGGCTGCTCCGCCGCGTGCGTGATTTTGCCGCCGTGGCAGGCGCAGACGTCATCGACAAGGTGTTGGCCGACCGGGCGCTCTCCGCCCTCGACGTCGATTCCCACGGTCTCGACTCGCTGGACCACCGCTACCTGAAGTGCATCGCCCTCAATTTCGGCGGCGGCCCGGTCGGTATCGACACCATTGCCGCCTCCCTCTCTGAATCGCGGGACGCGCTGGAAGACATCGTGGAGCCCTATTTGCTGCAACTGGGCTTCCTCAACCGCACGCCACGCGGAAGGCTGCTCACGCCCCATGCCTTCCGCCATCTGGGGCTTGCCGTTCCACAGCAGCCGGAGATCACGCAAGGGGTCCTTCCGCTGGACGAGAGCAATGGCTGAAGATCAATGGCCGGATGTCTCGGGCCGCATCCAAAATGGCATCCACAGCATGCCAATTCGCGTCTACTACGAGGATACGGACGCCGGCGGCATCGTCTATCACGCACGCTACGTCGTGTTCTGCGAACGCGCCCGGTCCGACTGCCTGAGACTCCTCGGCATCCACCAGTCAGCCCTCGGCGGCGTCCATTTCGTCGTCCGCCGCATGACCTGCGATTTTCTCAAATCCGCCCGGCTGGATGATCTTCTGGAGGTTGAAACCCGCTTCCTCGGCCTCGGTGGCGCTCGGGTCGAGATCGGCCAGCAAGTGATGCTGAATGGCAACACTTGCTTCCGCGCTGATGTGACGGTTGCCGTGGTCGATGGCCGCGGAAGGCCCATGCGGCTGCCCGAAACGCTTGCTGAGACCTTCCGCGGGATCCTGAAATCCCGAAACTTAACATAGCCTTAACCATGATTGATTCAAGTGGAGCAGAGCCCTTTTCCATGCGGGAGGGCCTGCGGCCCCATGGGCAGTCCAAAGCCCGAATCGCCGCAGTTTCGACAGATTTGGCATGTTTTCACGGACGTCTCTCCGGCAAGAGGCAGGCAGGATGCCGTCGGCGGCTCAAGGCAGGGGGCCGCAGGCGGTAATGGAAGGACAGGATGATAGCATTTGCAGTGACGGTACCGGGCGGCGAGGTTTCGTTGTGGCATCTGTTCATGCAGGCGGGCTGGGTGGTCAAGCTCGTCATGCTTGGCCTGATGCTCGCCTCCGTGTGGAGCTGGGCGATCATCATCGAAAAATTCGTCGCCGTGCGGAGAATGAACGCCGCCAATGACCGGTTTGAGCAGTATTTCTGGTCCGGCAAGTCTCTCGAGGATCTCTTTGTGTCCATGGGCAACCGCAACAATATCGGGCTTGCCGCCATCTTCATGGCCGCGATGCGTGAGTGGAAGCGCAGCCAGGATTCCGCCATGCGCGCCGGTTTTCAGGGTGTCCAGAAGCGCATCGAGAAGGTGATGGACGTGCAGATCCAGAAGGAGATGCACGACGTTGAAGCTCGCCTTCTTTTCCTCGCCACCACCGGCTCGGCTGCCCCCTTCATCGGGCTCTTCGGCACGGTGTGGGGCATCATGGTGGCCTTCCAGGCCATCGCCAATTCGCAGAACACCAGCCTGAACGTTGTGGCGCCCGGAATCGCGGAGGCGCTGTTTGCCACGGCGATCGGCCTCGTTGCCGCCATACCGGCGACAATCTTCTACAACATGTTCTCCAGTGACGCCGGCAAGATCGGCGGAAGGCTGGAGAATTTCGCGGATGAATTCTCGGCGATCATCTCACGCCAGCTTGACGAACGGGTGTAGCCGATGGGTGCTTCAACAGGCGGTGCGCGAGGGGGATATCAGCGGCGGAACGCCAGGCGGCGCTCCACGGCGGGTGTCATCAGCGAGATCAACGTAACGCCGCTCGTCGACGTCATGCTCGTGCTGCTGATCGTGTTCATGGTGGCAGCACCGCTGATGACCGTGGGCGTGCCCATCGATCTCCCCAAGACCGATGCCAAGCCGCTCAACAGTCAGGTCGAGCCCTTGAGTGTCTCGATCAAGCCGGACGGCTCCATCTTCCTCATGGAAGAGCCGATGACCATGGAACTCCTTACCCAGAAGCTTCAGGCGCTCTATGGGGTTGATCCCGAAAAGGAAATTCGCGTCCGGGGCGATCTCGCGGCCTCCTACGGTCCCATCGCGGAGGTTCTGGGCGCCATCAACAGCGCCGGGTTCAAGAAGATCGGGCTCGAAACCTTGCCGGGTGGCGGCTCCACGGCGGTTGCGCCCGCTCCCCAGCTTCCGGCGCCCGAGGGCCAGAACTGACGATGAAGGCAAGTCTTGCAGCATCCTTCGGCCTGCACGCGGCGATCCTCGCCGCAGCACTCGTGGTGCTGCCGAACCCGAAGCATGAGGTCATGCCAGTCGAGGCCATCACCGTCGACATTTCCAACATCGCGGATGCCAACAAGCTGATGGCCACCGCAAAGGATGCGGAACAGCCGGTCGAGGCGCCCGCGCCCAAGAAGGCCGAAGTCGTCAGGAAGACCGACGAGACGCTGAAGGTGGCGGACGAAGAAAGGAAGGCCGCCAAGGAGGCCAAGGCGCCGCCGCCTGAGTCGTTGCCGGAGCCGAAGAAGGAAGAAGTCAAGAAGCCGGAGCTTCCCGATCCCGACGCGATGGCCGCGCTCGTGAAGGACGCAATCGAGGAACCGCCTCCCCCGAAGAAGGCCGAAGAGAAGCCGAAGCCCGTCAAGAAGCCCGTCAAAAAGCCGGAGAAGAAGCCGGCGAAGCTCGACACGGCCAAGCTCGAGGAGTTGCTGAACACCGACGCGCTGCTCGACAAGGAAAACGACGAGAAGACCACAGATTCCTCGGAGGCCACCACCGATGGCCAGCCCGCCCCCGGCGAGCGCGACCTCCAGGGCAAAGACCAGTCGCTCTCTGCCACGACAATTTCCGCCTTTGTGCAACGCATCCGGGAGTGCTGGGTCATTCCGCCGGGCGCGCGCGAGGGCAACATCACCGTGAAGGTCCACATCCAGATGAACCCAGACGGTTCTATCGCCGGCAATCCGGAGGTGATGAACGGACCAGGCGACTTCCTGTTCGACACGACCGCGCGCTCCACCGTTGCAGCGATCCTCGGCTGCCAGAACTATGATTTCCTTCCGCAGGAGCAGTATGACGTCTGGAAGGACCTCGTTCTCAACTTCAACCCCAACATGTTCGCCGACGCGACCCCGACGCAGTAACGGGCAAATGGAACAAGACCAGATCATGACCTCCACGGTTTCACACTTCCATTCCCTGCGCCGGATCGCGGCGGCGGTGCTTCTGGTTTTCTCTCTTTTCGGATCGGGAACCGTTGCGATTGCCCAGACCGAAATCGACATCACCGGTGGCCGGATCGATCCGCTGCCGATCGCCATCGCGCCTTTCCTCGTCGGCGGCGGGGCAGAGGAGGCGGGCACGTCCATCTCGGGCGTCATCACCAATAACCTCGGGCGCTCGGGTTATTTCGCGCCGCTCGATCCAGCGACCTTCATCGAACAGATTTCGCGCTTCGAGCAGATGCCGAGTTTCGCCAGCTGGCGGCAGATCCAGGCCAAGGCGCTGGTCACTGGCCAGGCCTTCATGGAGGGCGGAAAGATGCGGGTCGAGTTCAGGCTTTGGGATGTCAACACCCAGCAGCAGCTCGCTGCCCAGCAGTTCACGACCAGCCCCAAGAACGCACGCCGGATCGGGCACATGATCTCCGACATCATATACAAGGCGATGACCGGCATCGACGGTTACTTCGACACCCGGATCGTGTTCGTGGCCGAAGAGGGCCCCAAGGACCGGCGCGTGAAGCGGCTGACCATCATGGACCAGGATGGCTTCAACATGCGCTCGCTCACCGATGGCCGCGATCTTGTGCTGACGCCGCGCTTCTCGCCATCGACCAACGAGATCACCTACATGTCTTTCGGCAATGCCGAACCCCGGGTCTATCTCATGAACATCGACACCAAGCAGCGGGAAATCGTCGGTGAATTTCCGAACATGAGCTTCTCCCCGCGCTTCTCGCCCGATGGCCAGCGCGTGGTCATGAGCCTGCAGGATGGCGGCAACTCAAATATCTACGAACTCGACCTGCGCTCGCGCAGCGTGCGCCAGCTCACCAATGTGCCGGCTATCAACACCGCGCCCTCCTATTCGCCAGATGGCAGCCGCATCGCCTTCGAGTCCGACCAGGGCGGCACGCAGCAGATCTATGTGATGAACGCCGACGGATCCGGCCAGGCCCGGATCAGCTTCGGCAATGGCCGCTATTCCACGCCGGTCTGGTCGCCCGACGGACAGTACATCGCCTTCACCAAGCAGGGCGGCGGCAAATTCGCGATCGGCGTGATGAAGCCGGACGGATCGGGCGAGCGTATCCTCACCGAAGGGTTTCACAACGAGGGACCGACCTGGGCGCCCAACAGCCGCGTCATCATGTTTTTCCGTGAGACGGGCGGCCAATCCGGCGGGCCTCACCTCTGGTCGGTCGACATCACGGGCTACAACGAACAGCGCCTGCCGATCGAAGGTTTCGCGTCAGATCCGGCATGGTCGCCGAAACTCAATTGATGACGGGGCCGGGGGGCCTCACCAGCGGAGCAGGCAGATGCAGGGGATGCAATTGCCGCTTCAGGATCACGAAAACATGGGAAGTGCGATATGAATAGACGCGTGAGTTTCAAAATGGCAGCGGCCTTCTGCTGCGTACTGGCGCTGGGCGCCTGCTCAAAGAAGAGCACCGACCTTGCCGCCGGCACGGGCCCCGGCGCCGCCGCGGTTCCGGGATCGGAACAGGATTTCACCGTCAACGTGGGCGACCGTGTCTTCTTCGCGGAGGATATGTCGACGATTTCTCCTGAGGCCCAGGAAACGCTCCGGCGGCAGGCACAGTGGCTGCAGCAATACCCGTCAGTCATGGTGCAGGTCGAAGGCCATGCTGACGAACGTGGAACGCGCGAATACAACATCGCGCTTTCTGCCAGGCGCGCAACCGCTGCGCGTGAATTCCTGATTGCGCAAGGCGTGGAAGCAAGCCGCATCTCGTCCATCGCCTATGGCAAGGAACGCCCGGCCGCCCTGTGCGATGCAGAGCAGTGCTGGTCTCAGAACCGCCGCGCCGTGACGGTCATCACCGGCGGAGCCAAGACGTCCTGATCCCGAGGGGGCCAGTTTAGCCTTCCCCGGCAGTTCGCGGGGAAGGAGCTTTTTTGTGAATTTCGCTCAGGGAATGTTAACCCTGTTGCGCGAGATTGCACAATGTGCAAGTCCCTGTGCCGGGACTGGATGATGATTGTCACGTCGGCCGGCAAGGGGCCAGGGTACTGAGGAGTGGGTAGATGATTTCTCGTTTGGCGAGCCTCAAGTTTGTTGCGGTTCTTGGCTGCTTTCTGGCGCTTGCCGCATGCTCGAAGAAGAACACGCCCGATCTCAGTGCCGGTACCGGCCCTGGAGCCGCGGCGGTGCCAGGCTCCGAACAGGACTTCACCGTCAACGTCGGCGACCGCGTGTTCTTCATGGAAGACAAGTCAACGCTGACGCCCGAGGCGCAGGAAACCCTCCGCCGCCAGGCCGAGTGGCTCAACAAGTACGGCAAGGTTACGGTGCAGGTCGAAGGCCATGCCGACGAGCGCGGCACGCGCGAGTACAACATTGCCCTTTCCGCAAGGCGCGCCACGGCAGCGCGCGAATACCTGATTTCCCAGGGGGTTGCCGCAAACCGTATCTCGTCGATCGCCTACGGCAAGGAACGTCCGGCTGCGCTCTGCGATGCTGAACAGTGCTGGTCGCAGAACCGCCGCGCCGTCACCGTCATCACCGGCGGGGCGAAGTAACACCCGCAGTGATCCCGCCGCGGAAAGCGGCGGTTCCAGCCTCAATTTTACCGTGATTGCGGTTCACTTCCCGGGGCTGAAAAGAACAATCCGCTCCCTTGGGGCCGTTTGGTGCAGATCATGGTCAGATTCGTGAAGATGTTGGTTGCCGCCTCAGCCTTGATCGGTGTGGGGCTCGTTTCTCCCGCCATGGCGCAAAGCGCTTCCGAAGTGGCCGTGCGCATGCAGCAGCTGGAAGAGCAGGTTCGACGGCTCACCGGCCAGGTTGAGGAACTTTCCTTCGAGGTGAAGCAACTGCGCGCGCAGGGTAGCAGCGCCGGCGCTGTCCCCCAGCAGAGCGGTGCGGCCGGGCAAGTGACCCCGCCAGCGGCCCAGATCGCGGGCCAGCCGGACCCCAGCCAGCAGAAGCGGCTGGCGGCGGCCTCGGAGGGCACGCCCATTCCCGACAGCAATAACATCGAGGTCATCGAGCAGCAGCCACTCGGTGGGGCTTCGGGCACCGTGCCGCAGGCGGGCGAGACTGATCTCCAGGTTCTGGGCGCAATGGACAATGCCGCGGCCCAGCCGGGCGATGGCGGTTTCCAGGGCAAGGTTCTGGTGCCGCCCTCCCAGCAGGAGCCCGGTGACGATGTTTTCCTTCAGCAGGGCGCCAGCACGATCGAGAATGTGGCGCTTGCT
>CAIYXE010000480.1 GCA_903930095.1 uncultured Hyphomicrobiales bacterium | reverse complement strand
CGTAGTCGGTCGACAACTGAATGAAGGGGGCTCCAAGCTGCGCGGCGGCGGCGGCGGCAGCAGCAGCGCCGTCCCGGTTGATGGCGAAGGCCCGTCCGGCCTCCTGCTCCGCCTTGTCGACCGCCGTATAGGCGGCAGCGTTGACGACCACGTCCGGCCGCGCCGCGGCGATGGCAGCGCTGGTTGATGCCGCATCCTCAAGGTCCAGATCCGGACGGCCGAGCGCAATCACCTCGACCCCCGGCACGCGCGCACACCGCTCGCGGAGCGACATGGCGACCTGGCCGCTCCGGCCGGTGACCAGGATGCGCATCAGGGCTTGGCCGTGCCCAGGCGCTGGCCGGTATAGCGGGAGGCGCGCAGCGGCTGCCACCAGTCCCCGTTGTTCATGTACCAGTCGATCGTCTTGCGAAGTCCGGTGTCGAAGGTCTCGCGGGCGCGCCAGCCCAGTTCCGTCTCGATCTTCGTGGCGTCAATGGCATAGCGCAGGTCATGGCCCGGCCGGTCGCCCACGAAGGTGATGAGCTTGCGGCGCGAACCGGTGTTGAGCGGCACGAGCTCGTCCAGCGTATCGGCGATCGTCTCCACCACCTTGAGGTTCGATCGCTCGTTGCGGCCGCCGATGTTGTAGGACTGACCCACACGGCCCCTGGTGACAACAAGCGCCAGCGCACGCGCGTGGTCCTCGACATGCAGCCAGTCACGGACATTCTCCCCCGTGCCATAGACGGGCAGGCTCTTGCCCTCGAGGCCGTTGATGATCATCAGCGGCACGAGTTTTTCCGGGAAGTGATAGGGACCGTAATTGTTGGAGCAATTGGAGAGAACGACCGGCAACCCATAAGTATGGTGCCACGCCATGGCCAGGTGATCGGAGGCCGCCTTCGAGGCCGAATAGGGAGACGACGGCTTGTAGGGCGTTTCCTCGATGAACAGCCCGCCGTCGAGCGGCAGGTCGCCGAACACCTCGTCGGTGGACACATGGTGGAAGCGGAAGCCAGACTTCTTCGGCTCCGGCAGCCCGGCGTGATAGGAGCGCGCCGCCTGCAGCAGCGCGAAGGTGCCGATGATGTTCGTCTGGATGAATTCCCCCGGCCCGTCGATCGAACGGTCGACGTGGCTTTCCGCGGCGAGGTGCATGACGGCGTCGATGCCTTCCTCCTGCATCACCTTCAGCACCGCGTCGCGTTCGCAGATGTCGACCTTGTAGAAGCTGTACCTCGGGCTTCCGGCGATCTCCGCGGTGGAGCCTTCGCTCGCCGCATAGGTCAGCTTGTCGATGTTGACCACATCGATGCCAAGATCCCGCACCAGGTGGCGGCACACCGCCGACCCGATGAAGCCGCATCCGCCGGTGACCATGATCTTCATGCGCAATGACCCCGCAAGGCTAGAATGAAAACTGGCCGGCAATGCCGGATAGCAAGGGTGCTGCCGCGTCCTTGGCCGAGAGCACGGGCTCGCGGCCCTCCAGCGGCCACGCGATGCCGATCTGCGGATCGTTCCAGCGGATGCCGCGGTCACATTCCGGCGCATAGGGAGCCGACACCTTGTAGAACACCTCAGCGTCAGGCTCGAGCGTCAGGAATCCATGCGCGAAGCCCCTGGGCACCAGCAGCTGGTTCCGCGCATTCGCCGACAGCACGCAGGACACCCACTTGCCGTAATCAGGCGATCCCTGGCGCAGGTCGACGGCAACATCGAAGATCGATCCGCGCAGCACGCGGACGAGCTTGTCCTGGGCAAACGGCGCCACCTGGAAATGCAGTCCGCGCAGCACGCCCCGTTCGGCCGAGAAGGACTGGTTGTCCTGCACCCAGCCGATGTCGATGCCCGCCTCGGCAAACCGCTTCTGCGAATAGGTCTCGGAGAAGTAGCCCCGCGCATCGCCGAACTTGCCCGGGATGATCTCGAGCACACCTTCAAGCGCCAGCCGGCGGATTTCCATTCTGGTCAGGCTCCCTGCTCTGCTGCGATGCGGCGCAGATAGGCGGCGTATTCCGTCTTGCCCAGCGCATGGGCGCGTTTCTCCATCGCCGCAGCGTCAATGTAGCCGCAGTTGAAGGCAATCTCCTCAGGGCAGCAGATCTTCTCGCCCGTGCGCGTCTCGATGGTGCGGATATAGGAGCCGGCATCGTGAAGGCTGTCATGAGTACCGGTGTCGAGCCATGCATAGCCGCGGCCGAGGCGCTCCACCTGAAGGTCACCCCGTTCCAGGTATACGCGGTTGACATCGGTGATCTCGAGCTCGCCGCGCACCGACGGCCTGATCGACTTCGCGATGCCGACAATGTCGGAGTCGTAGAAGTAAAGCCCCGTCACCGCCCAGTTCGACTTCGGCTGCTTCGGCTTTTCCTCAATCGAGGTTGCAAAACCATCCTTGTCGAAAGCCACCACGCCATAGCGCTCGGGATCGGAGACGCGGTAGGCGAACACCGTGGCCCCGCCCTTCCGCTCCGCCGCCGCGCGGCACTTGTCCTGCAGCTTGTCGCCGTGGAAGATGTTGTCGCCCAGCACCAGTGCCGCGGGCCCACCCTGCAGGAAGCTCTCACCGATGAGAAAGGCCTGCGCCAACCCGTCCGGGCTCGGCTGCTCGGCATAGGCGAGGTTGATCCCGAATGCGGAGCCGTCTCCCAGCATGTTATGAAAATGCGGCAGGTCATGCGGGGTCGAAATGATCAGGATGTCCCTGATGCCGGCCAGCATCAGCACCGACATCGGATAATAGATCATCGGCTTGTCATAGACCGGAAGAAGCTGCTTCGAGATGGCAAGCGTCAGCGGATAGAGCCGGGTTCCACTTCCACCCGCCAGTATG
>CAIYXE010000479.1 GCA_903930095.1 uncultured Hyphomicrobiales bacterium | reverse complement strand
GGGGGCTCCAAGATCGAGAACCACACGCCGCGCCAGAACGTGATCGCCACCGGCGGCGGCCCCGGCATCATGGAGGCGGCGAACCGCGGCGCGCATGACGCAGGCGCCCCCTCCATCGGCTTCAACATCACGCTCCCCATGGAGCAGGAGCCCAACGCCTATTCGACACCCGACCTCACCTTCCGTTTCCACTACTTCGCCATGCGCAAGATGCATTTCGCCATCCGCGCCGCGGCGCTCGTCGTGTTTCCCGGCGGCTTCGGCACCATGGACGAGCTGTTCGAGATCCTCACGCTGCGCCAGACAGGCAAGATGGATGACGCGTTGCCCGTCATTCTGTATGATTCCAGGTTCTGGAAGAGCCTCATCAACTTTCCGCAATTCGCCGAGGCCGGCATGGTCAGCAAGGCTGATCTCGATCTCTTCGGTTATGCCGACTCCCCACGCGAGGCGTGGGAATTGCTGCTGAAGCGCGGCCTCAAGATTCCGGGAGCCTGAACATGCCTGTCCGCCTCACATTCCATGGCGCTGCCTGCACCGTCACCGGTTCCTGCTATCTCCTCGAGACGGAGGAAGCGCGCCTGCTCGTTGATTGCGGCATGTTCCAGGGCTCCAAGACTGAGCGCGAGCTGAACTACCGGCCCTTTCCCTTCACGCCGTCCACGCTCTCCGCCGTGCTGCTGACCCACGCCCACATCGACCACGCGGGCCTGCTGCCGAAGCTCGTGAAGCATGGCTTCGAAGGCCGCATCCACTGCACCGCCGCCACTGCCGATCTCTGCGGCATCATGCTGCCCGATTCCGGCAACATCCAGGAAATGGAAGTGGAGCAGCTGAACCGCCGCCGCGTGAAGCGCGGCGAGGAAGAGGTGGAGCCGATCTATACCCAGGATGACGCGATGGCTGCCCTCGCGCAGTTCGAGGGCCACGCCCTTGAGCAGTGGATCTCGCCTGCGCCCGGCATCCGCGCGCGATTCTGGAATGCCGGCCATCTTCTTGGGTCTGCCTCGATCGAGGTGGAGGTCCAGCAGTCCGGCCAGAAGCCGCTCAGGCTGCTGTTCTCGGGCGATCTCGGCCCGGACAACAAGATGCTGCATTTCGATCCGGAGGCGCCCGCCGATTTCGATTTCGTCATCTGCGAATCGACCTATGGCGGACGTGACCGCTTCGAGCGCAGCGAGGATGGCCGCCGCGAGATCCTCGCGCGTGAAGTCACGGCCGCAGCCAAGAAGAAGGGCGCGCTGCTCATTCCCTCCTTCGCGGTGGAGCGCACCCAGGAACTCGTCACCGACCTCGTGAAGCTGATGGATGAAGGCAAGGTGCCGGAGGCAAACATCTTCATCGACAGTCCGCTCGCGTCCAAGGCCACGGCCATTTTCGTCCGTCATGCCGGGGAATTGCAGAACGGCAGCGATCTGACCCGCGCCTTCACCTCGCCCCATGTCCGCCTCACGGAAAGCGTCGAGGATTCCAAGGCCCTTGCCCGTTTCAGCGGCTTTCGCATCATCGTCTCCGCATCGGGCATGTGCGAGGCCGGCCGCATCCGCCATCACCTCAAGAACCATCTGTGGCAGCCTTCAACCACCGTCCTGCTGGCGGGCTTCCAGGCCGAGGGCTCGCTCGGCCGCATCCTGGAGGATGGCGCGAAGACCGTCACCATCATGGGCGAAACGGTCAGCGTGAAGGCCGCAATCCGCCGGATCGAGGATTATTCCGGCCATGCCGACGGCCCCGAACTCGTGCAATGGGTGAAGGAGCGCCTTCCCGTCGGCCGCTCCATCTTCCTGACCCACGGCGAAGAGGAAGGGCAGCGTGCGCTCGCTGAGGATCTTGGCCGCCTTGGGCTGCCGCATGACTGCATCATCATCCCCAGCCTCGATTCCGTTTATGAACTCTCGGGCGAAAGCTGCGCCTATCTGGCGGAGGATACAAAGCCGCGCATCGATCCGGCGATGGTCGCCCGCCTCGACAGCCACAATGATCTGGCCGACCTCGTCCTCGACATCCGCGATGCGGTGAACCGCGCGGGCGACGAGAAGGCGAAGGGCGTCATCCTGCGCCGCCTGCGCCGCGCCCTGAGCGGCGGGGAGACCGGCGGCGACGGCACACGCCGCCGCCCGCCTGTGTCGGGACCCTCGCGAAGAAGCCGCGGCTGGGAGGAATGACAGAAAGCGTTTGGAACGTTCTGATTTCCATGAAATATTCGTTCCAATGTCAGATGTCCCTTCTCCTCCGCGCGATTTCCCGGCTCTCAAGGCCCTGATCGCGGAACGTGCTGCGGCACTGCCCAAGCGCCTGACGCAGATTGCGGCCTATGCGCTGGAGAACCCTGACGAGATCGCCTTCGGCACCGTCTCCTCGATTGCCGCCCAGGCCGAGGTCCAGCCATCCGCACTCGTGCGCTTCAGCCAGGCCATGGGCTACCAGGGGTTTTCGGACATGCAGGAGGTGTTCCGCTCACGGTTGCGGGACCGCATCCTGAACTATGGCGAACGCATCCGGCAGCTTCGCGGCCATGCCGAGGATGCATCGAAGCCCAATGTCATCCTGCAGGGCTTTTGTGAGGCATCGGCGCGATCCATCGCCTCGCTTGGCGAGAAGCTGGCGCCAGAGATCCTCGATCAGGCGGTGGAGAGGCTGGCATCGGCCCGCACCATCTATCTCCTGGGTATCCGGCGCTCCTATCCCATCGCCTTCTACATGGCCTATGCCTTCGGAAAGCTCGGCGTTCGCGTCATCCTGGTTGATGCTGCAGGGGGCCTCGGCACCGAACAGATGACCTTCGCCACGGCGGAGGACGCGGTGCTTGCCGTCACCTTTGCCCCCTATGCTCCGGAAACGATCCAGCTGGCGCGCGCGGCGGCGGCCCGGCAGGTTCCCGTGGTGGCCGTCACCGACAGCCCCTTCTCCCCTCTCGCGCAGATTGCGGACCCGTGGATTGAAGTCAGCGAAGCAAATTTCGAAGGTTTCCGGTCCATGGCCGCAACCCTGACGCTTGCGATGACGCTCGCCGTCGCCGTTGCCGAGCGCCGTCAGCAGGAAGCCTGAATTCCGCCGCGAATGTGCCGGATGAGGCAGGTGAGATTGACGGCATTCCCAAGGAACCGCCCAGCCACAATGATTGCCTTTCCCGATCACTATGCCGCGCTCGGCATCGACCCCTCTGCCGACCAGGAGGTGATCGGCGCCGCCTACCGCGCGCTTGCGAAGAAGTATCACCCCGATACAGGCGCCACCACCGGCACCACATCGGCGGAACGCTTCGCGCAGATTCAGCAAGCCTATGAGGTGCTTGGCAGTCCTGAAGGCCGCAGCCGCTACGACCTCGAACTGCTCGAGGCCACCCAGCGTGAACTCGATGAGCATCTGGCAAGGAAGCAGCGCAAGATCACCGGCGCCACAGGCGATCCTCCTCCGCCGCCGCCTACTCCCGACCTCGGCAATATCCGGCCGGAGCGCCGCAGCGGCCGGACGGGGGCACGGAGCTTCGCCATCAGCCTCAGGGAAATGGGGCCATTCCTCGTTGTCTCCGGTTTGCTGATGGCGGTCGCGGGCGGTGTCGCAAGCCTCTATCTCAGCAACCCGCCGCTGCCACCTGCCGCGCAAGCCCCGCTTCCGCAGGTCGCGCAGCCCGAGCCCGCCCCCAAGGCGGCCCCGGCGCCGCAGCCCGAACAGCAGGCTGCCCTGCCTGAACCGCCACCGCTGTTCGGAACCTCGATGCTGGATCAGCCCGCCCCGGAGGCTGCACCTCCTCCGCCGGAGGAAGACGTCGCGGCGCAGCCGGCCTCAGCGCCCGCCGCGCCTGTACCGATACCCAGGGCGAGGCCGCAGGTCATCCTGCCGCCTGAGCCTGCCCCCGTGCAGGCCGAGGCACGCGCCCGCCGCTTCACCGTCGTGATCTATGAAAAGTACCGGTCAGGCGACACGATCCAGGAAGACGGCCGCGTGATCTTCGCCTCCGAGGCGCGCTGTGCCGACTTCGGCGAAAGAGTCGTTCTCCGCCGCCTGGCGCCCTTCGAGGGCCAGAGACAGCGTCCGCGTATCTGGTACGAGTGCGCCGAAGCGCCCTGATGCGTCTAGCGCGCGTTCCGACCAGGTGGAATTACCTGGTCGATAAGAACTCGCGCAAGATCAAAGGCTTGAGCATGATCTTGCCGCAAAAGTGGTTTCCACTTTTGCGGATCATGCTCTCGGCGCGTGTTCCGGCCTGCCGGTTCAGGCCTTCAGCAGCCACGCATGCTCCGGGGCATTGTGGAACTTCCACGTCCGCTTCGGGCCCGCCATCACGTTCAGGTAATAGAGATCATAACCATGCGTCGTGGCGCAGGGGTGGTAGCCCCTGGGAACCAGCGTCACGTCGCCGTCCTCCACCGCCATGGCCTCGTCGAGCGAGCGGTCATCGGTGTAGACGCGCTGGAAGGCGAAGCCCTGCGGCGGGTTGATGCGATGATAGTAGGTCTCCTCAAGCAGCGACTCGTGGGGAAGATTGTCCGCGTCATGCTTGTGCGGCGGGTAGGAGGATGTGCAGCCCCCCGGCGTGATGACTTCGACGACGAGAAGCCCCTCCGCCGGCTCCCATTCCGGGATGATGTTGGTCACGTGCCGGGTGTTGGTGCTCTTGCCGCGCGTCTCCTGGTGCAGCGCGCCGGGGCCGATCACGCGCGCGGGATACCTGCCGCCCTCGCCGGGTGCGGTGCATACGGCCAGCGTCACGTCGTTCGCCGCGGCCACGCGCCATGTCATTCCCGCCGGAACATAGACCGACCAGGGCTTGCCCTCGAAGGGCGAGTTGCGCTCGCCCAGTATGCCGAAGTCCTCGCTGCCCGCCAAAACGCGCGCCTTGCCTGCGATGAAGACGAGGCACACCTCGCGCCCTGACTCGCCGCCCGCGGCCTGTTCACCGCGCCTGAGCTTCCACAGGTCGAAACCGACATGCGACCAGCCCGCACTCTCGGGCGTTATATTCACGATGCGCCCATGCGTGGCCGTGGGGTGGATCTTGAGCTTCGACATGTCCATCACTCCTTACCGGTCCGGCATCGGTACCGCCACTTCGCGCCATTGTCCACCAAGCGGCAGCCCTCAGCGGCGCGCCTTGTTCCAGATGGCCACGAGGTTGCCGAACCGCTCCGCCATGTCGTCTATCGCGGCCTCGTCCGTCAGCTGACCACGCAGCCAAAGCTGTGCGGCGGAACTGAAGATGGTGCGCCCCACCGCGAAGCCCTTGACGATGGGTTGCGCGGACGCCGCGGCGAACCCCCTTGCCAGCTCGTCCTCCGGCGCGTCCAGCCCCAGCAGCACGACGCCCCGGCACCATGGATCGTTCCTGGCGATGACCGCCGCGATGTTGTCCCATGCCGTGGAAGAGGCCTGCGGCTCCAGCTTCCACCAGTCCGGCTTGATGCCCAGCGCATAGTGCTCGTCCAGCGCGCGTGCGATGGTCATGCCGTCGAGCCTGCCGTGCTTGCCCGCGATGATCTCGATCAGCAGTTCCCGGCCCACCTTGCGGGCCGCCTCATAGAGCGTGCGCAGCTTCTGCGATTGCTCCTCCTTCAGCTCGGCCGGATCATCCGGGTGGTAGAAGGAGAGGCACTTGATGGTGTGCGTCACCGGCCATTCGACCAGCCTTGCGCCCACGTCCTGCGTGAACTCGAAGCGCAACGGCCGCGAGCCCGGCTGCTCCAGCGGCCGGCCCACCCACAGCCCGAGCTTCGCCGCATCGAACATTGCCTCGCGGCCATAGGTGTCGTCCAGTAGCGTGCCGAAACCCGGTGCGCCCTTCGCGACGCGGGAGATCGCTGCAATGGCAAGGCGCTTGAAGCCGTTGAGCCGCCCGCGGGGCGTTCCTGCCTCGTCCGCCATTTTCTCCAGCTGCATGCGGTGGTCGATGGCCAGCGCCAGAAGCCGGTCCGGCTGGGCGCGGCGCGTGGTTGCCCAGTGCACGTGATTGATGGCCTCGTCCTTGCGCAGGGCCCGGTGCGGGCTTCCGTGCTTGAGGAAGAACTGCAGCTCCTCCCAGGTCGGGATCTCCGGCGAGCACAGCAGCCTCGAGACCGCGAAAGCCCCGCAGGCATTGGCCCATGTGGCGCTTGTCGCGTGGTCCTCGCCCTTCAGCCAGCCGCGCAGGAAGCCGGACATGAAGCTGTCGCCCGCGCCCAGCACATTGTACACCTCGATCGGGAAGCCCGTGCCGACGATGCCCTTGTCCAGCGCATCAGGGATTGCATCGGGGTAAACCACGCAGCCCATCGGCCCGCGCTTCAGCACGATCACGGCGCGGGAGAGCGAGCGGATGATGCGCAGCGCCTCCAGCGTGTCCTCGCTGCCCGCCGCGATGTGCACCTCCTCCTCCGTGCCCACGACGAGATCGCAGTCCGGCAGGATGGACTTCAGGTGTTCCGACACCTTGTCCGACTTGATGTAGCGCTCCTCTCCTGCCGCGTGGCCTGCAAGCCCCCAGAGATTGGGGCGGTAGTCGATGTCGAAGATCACCTTCGCGCCATTGGCCCGGGCGATCCGCATCGCCTTGCGCTGTGCGGCATCGGTGTGGGGCTTGGCGAAATGCGTGCCCGTTACCAGCACGGAACCGGAGGACCGCACGAATTCCTCGTCGATGTCCTCCTCCGAGAGCGCGCCGTCGGCGCAATTGTCACGGTAGAAGATCAGCGGGAATGTCTTGTCGTTCTCGACCGAGAGGAGGACGAGCGAGGTCAGCCGCTGCGGGTCCGTGGCGATCCCGTCGAGAGCCACGCCCTCCCGTGCCATCTGCTCCTTGACGAAGCGGCCCATCTGCTCGTCGCCCACGCGGGTGATCACGCCGGACCTGAGGCCCAGCCGCGCCGTGCCGATGGCGATGTTCGAAGGGCAACCGCCGATGGACTTGGCAAAGGACGCCACATCCTCGAGCCGGGAACCGATCTGCTGGCCATAGAGGTCGACGGAGCAGCGACCTATGGTGATGACGTCCAACCGCTTCCGGGGGCCTGAAGCCGATGCCATAATGAACTCCGCGAATATCCCTGCTGCCTTGACTTTACGAAACATTAATTCCAAATTGAAGTCAAATCAGAATGTTTGTTCCATAGCGGGCGTGGAACCAGATCGAATACGGAGGACCCTGATGTTGAGATTCGGAGTTTTGGGTGCGGGGCGCATCGGCAAGGTGCATGCCCGGACGATCGCGGCGTCAGGCAAGGCAAAGGTGGCCTACCTGGCGGATGCGCTGCCGAAGGCGGCGGAGGATCTCGCATCGGAAGTGGGCGCCAAGGTTGCCTCGGTGGAGGACATCATCAAGGCGAAGGACGTCGACGCGATCCTGATCGCCACGCCCACGCCCTTCCATGCCGAGCAGATCGAGGCGGGCTCCAACGCGGGCAAGGCGGTGCTGTGCGAGAAGCCGGTCAGCCTGTCCGTCGAGCGG
>CAIYXE010000478.1 GCA_903930095.1 uncultured Hyphomicrobiales bacterium | reverse complement strand
GGTGGGTGACCACAGAATCAGTGGCGTACCCTCGATCCGCAACGCCTGCACCATCGCGCATTTCAAGTTCTACCCCGAACTCGATGGGAAGGTGCGCACCGCGCTGACGGAAGGCCAGTATTACCTCGGATCGGTCGAGTACAGGATGCTCGATTTTGCGCTCAGGCGGCTCGGTGACGCAGGCCTCGTCAGCGCTGTCAGCAGACGCTACACCTCGCCGGTGGATCTCGTGGCGGCGGGCTTCATGGAAACGGCCTAAGGGTGCCTCCCGTAAGGCTCCGCGCCGCCCGCGGCACTTGCCACGCCCATCTGCCGATCCTAGAATCAGGCGCTCATCAACTTTCCGGCCCCGATGACCGTCGCCCTGTGCTTTCTCACCATTGCTGACCTGTCCCAGCCGGCCATGTGGGATGCCTTTTTCGCACGGGCGGACGGGGCCACGGTCTATTGCCATGCGAAGCAGCCTGACGAGGTGACGACGGGTCTTCTCAAGAATGGCATCATTGCAGAGAGGGTGGCGACGGCGCACGGGAAGGCCTCGCTCGTTGAGGCGAGCCTCAATCTCTTCAGGGCGGCCTTCGCGGATGTGCGCAACGAGCATTTCATCCTGCTGTCGGAGACGACGGTTCCCATCGTGCCCTTCGCTGACGTGGCGCGCGGGCTCGGCGGGCTTGCCGGAAAGTCCCTCATCAGCTTCCGGATACCGGCGCAGGGGACAGAGCATTTCAGGCGGCAGGCCGCGCTTGCCGAAGGCTGCCACTTCACGCCGTTCTTCGAGCACGACCAGTGGATCATCCTGTCGCGCCGGCATGTGGGGCTTCTTCTTGAGAAGCCGAAGCTCCATTGCTTTGCGCGCATGTTCGCGCCGGATGAGCATTACTTCATGAACGTGCTCGTGCACCATTGCGGCATGCGCCCGGATGAGGTGCTGAACCGCCGCAGGACCTTCGTCAACTGGAAGGAGCGCCAGGTGAAGGAGGTGAGGGATGAGAAGGGCCGCCTCGTGAGGCGAACGGTCCACCCGCGGACCTATGATGCGCTGACCAGCAGCGACGTTCTTGAGGCGAGGGGTGCGGGATGCTGGTTTTTCCGGAAGGTCAGCCAGGGCGCGGACTGCGGCGGGCTCGTCAACTTCGTGAGTTGATCCCCGCTCAGGCATTCTCCTTCAGGAAGCCGTCGAAGGCGCGGATGAAGGCCGCGTCGCGGTAGAGCCTGTGGCGGCCATCCGTGAACAGTGCCGCGCAGTGGCGGCGATAGGCCTCCTCGCGGCCGAGCCGCACCAGAATGTCCACATAGGCGTCAAGCGAGGTGGCGATCATTTCGTCTGCCCCGATCATGGTGAACATGGCGCTGGTGTGCCGTCCGCGCATGAAGTCTCCGGCCAGCGTGGCGAGCGGCACGCCTTGCGCGATGTTCTTGAGGCTGGTGTTGCCGCCGCTCCAGCCTACGCTGTCGATGCAGATGTCCATCGCCTGCATCAGGCGGTTGAAATCGGCCGGCTTGCAGCGCGGCATGAACATCACATGCCGCCCGGCGTCCAGCCCGTGCTCCGCGAAGGCCCTCTCGAGGCGTTCCCGCATCACCGTGGTCATGTAGGGCGGACTGCCCTCGAGGAACACGAAAAGTGCGGCGGGCACCTCGCGCGCGATGCGCGGCAGGATCGCGTCATGGCGGGGGAGGTACTTGAACAGCGACTGCAGGCAGCCGAAGAGCACGCGGCCCTCCGGCAGGCCAAAGTCCGCCGCCTGGGCGAGGGGGCGGGCTTCCGCCGCCCGCTCCTCGAGATAGAGCGCCAGGTTCGGCATGCGGACGAGCTTTTCCGTGTAGTGGTCCTGTCCATCTTCCGGCTCCATCAGGTCGCTCGAGAGATAGAAGTCCATCTCGGGGGAGCCCGTGGTCACCGGATGGCCCCAGGCAGTGAACTGGCAAGGCGCGATGCGGTGGAGCGACAGGAAGCGGCTAACCGCCGTCATCCCCACATCGGTGAGCATCAGCATGTCGAGCCCGTCACTGCGCATCTGGCGCACGATCTCATGCGGGTTGCCGCGCGACCAGGTGAGGACCCGGTGGCTGCCGAGCGCGGCGAAT
>CAIYXE010000477.1 GCA_903930095.1 uncultured Hyphomicrobiales bacterium | reverse complement strand
TGATACATGCAGAGGATCGCGTCATAGGTGGCGCGCGCCTCGGCATGGAAGGCGGTGTCGGCGGAGAGCGGGCCCGCAACGTCGAACCCCTCCTGCCGCAGTGTCTCGAGCGCCGGGCGGATGATCTCGATCTCCTCGCGTCCCATCGCCCCGTTCTCGCCCGCATGCGGGTTGAGGCCAGTGAAGGCCAGGCGTGGCTGCGTGATGCCGAAGTAGCGCTGCAGGTCCCTGGCGGTGACCCGCGCCTGCGCGAGGATCGCCTCCTTCGTCAGCTGTGACGGCACATCCTTCAATGCGATATGCACGGTCACCGGAATGGCCCGCAGGCCGTCCGCCACCAGCATCATCACTTCCTGCACGGGCCTGCCGTGGCGGGCCGACAGATGCGCCAGGTAATCGGTATGGCCCTGGTGCCGGAACCCGGCTTCATAGAGCGCATCCTTCTGGATCGGGTTGGTGACGATCCCTGCCACCTGGCCGGCGAAGGCAAGCTCCACCGCCTCATCGATCGCGGCAATCACCTGGGCTGCGGTTCCGGGCGCGATGACGCCGGGCCGGGGATGCTGCGCCAGCGGCCGGTGCAGGACGGGGAGGGCGGCGGCGAACACACTGGCGGCCGTTGCGGGCCCCGCGATCCGCCGTATGGGAAGGCCTGGGTTGCGGGCCTGCCAGTAGTCTGCGTCGCCCAGCAGGAAAAAGGCGCAGGAGGGGTCATGGCGCAGTGCATGCCAGGCGGCGGCCGTGATTTCGGGCGCGACGCCTGCCGGCTCGCCTGAGGTCAGGACCAGGGGTGGAGCCGCCATCTGGCCGTCACTGCTGGGCGTAGTTCGCGTTGCGGTATTCGACGTAGATGTTCTCGCGCGCCAGCTTCAGGTAGTCTTCCTCGATCTTGTCGTACTTGTCGTTGATCACCATGCGCTCCACCTGCTCGCGCGTGGGCATTTCGAAGTCGGGCTTGGGCGGCGAGATGTTGCGCACACCACACAGCGCGATGAGCTGGATCCCGTCCTTGCCGCGCATGGGGCCAACGGCGCGGCCCTTGCCCGCCTTGTCCAGCGCCTGCTTCATGGGCTTGGGCAGCTTGGCGCCGTCGGCATCGAATTGCTTGCCGATCTTGACGTTGAAGATTCCCTCCGCCGCCTTCCTGGCATTGCCGCAGCCGTTGAAGCGCTTCAGCACCTGCTGCGCCTCGATGGCGCGGGACTGCATCAGAATGGGGTCCTGGCCGTCGATCGGCAGGCTGATCTCCATGAGCGAATAGACGGTAAACCCCTGCATGCGCGGATCGCTCATGACCTTCTTCATGTGCGCGTTCACCGTCCTGTTGATCTCGGCCATCTTGGCGTCGACCTCCTGAGGCGTCGCCTGCACCTCCTCGCGGTACCGCGCGGCGATGATGCGGCTGAAGGCGACCGTGGACTGCAGATAGCGGCGGAGGCTGGCTTCACTGATTCCCGCCTTCTTGAGCTTGGCGAGAAGCTCTTCGCGCGAGATTTTCATGCCCTTGGCGATCCGGTCCATGCGCTGGGTGATTTCGGAGTCCGCCGGTATCAGCATGAGGCGCTTGGCCTCGAGCATCTTCGCCTGGTCGTCGATGAGGTTCTGCAGCGCCTGCTTGCGGGTCATGCCTCCGCTGGGGAGGTCGCCCAGGATCTTGCGCAGCTCGATGCGCTGGCTGATGTCGCGCTCGGTGATCGGCTGATCATTGGCCACCGCCACGATTCCCTGGGTTTCGGCCCGGGCGCTGCCGGCAAGGCTGGTGATGGCGCCAATGGCCAGGGGGGCGGCAATCGCCGCCGCAACAATGCTCCGCCATATCCTCATCAGAGCTTGAACCCGCCCGTGATGGCGCCGATCGTCCTCAGCTCTATTCCGAGCTCGATGCGATGGTCCATGCCGCTGTCAGCGCCGCTGGTATCGTCATAGTCGTTTCGCGACATCGAGTACTGGATCTCGGCCCTCATGCAGTCGCATTCGAACGCAGCGCCGATCGATTGTTCCATCATCTTGCTCTCCTCCAAATCATAGCGGGCGCCACCGAAAAGGCTCCACACCTCGTCGATGTGGTAGGTGCCGTCCGCCCAGATCTGCTGGGCATCATCCGGCCGGCCGTAATTCGCGGCCGCCGCAATGTCAGCGTAGCTCAGTGAGCCGGAAAACTGGTCAAAAGTGAGGCCGAGGGTCGCCTCCTGGACATTGATGCGCGAAAGGTCTTCCTCCACCCGCGCCTGGTAACCGAACGTCGCATGCTCGTTCACCTGCAGCGCGACGGCGCCCACCAGGTCGGATGACGTGCCATCGAGGCCGGATCCCGCAGCAAAGCTGTTGTCTCCGGCGATGTGGAAGCTCTCACCCAGGCTGGTGCGGAGGAAACCGCCATTGGCGCCCAAGAGCGTGTAGTTGATGCCGGCATTTGCCCTGACCCCGCCTTCGCGCCTGTCAAAGCCGGTGAAGCGGTCGCTCAGGAACAGGCTGGTCGTGTCGAAGTTCAGGGTGATCGCATCTTCATTGCCGTTGTTCCTGTCCTCAATCTCGGATGGTGACGCGATCAACTGCACAACGGGAGTTAGCACGCTCTGGAAAAAGCCGTGGCTGGCGATGAAGGGCATGCGCACATCGAAGCCGGCCGAGGGCGTCACGAAGAGATCGGGCTCGTCCATGTCATCGCTGCTGGGAACGTTTTCAGAGAACTCAGCGTCCGAGCGGATCTGGGCGAAGGGCGTCACCACCAGGCCTGTATCGGAAATCACCTGCCGCTGCCATTCGGCGGACACCATGGCATGCGTCTGGTAGGTTCCAAGTTCCAGCGCCAATTCCGGATCGTCGACGGACTCCTGGCGCTGCAGGGAATAGGCGTTGAACCGCACGGACAGTTCGCCCCCAACGACCTCCGGCGCCAGCACGTAGTCGCCAGTCACGAAGGGAAGCGCCACGGGCATCTGCTCGGGGTCGTCATTGTCCGATAACGTTTGCCATCCGATCAGCTGCGCCTTGGTGTAGTTGCGGTCGGAAAGGCCTGTTGCGTAGATGTTGCTCGCCAGCATGTCGCGGTCGTCAAGGTCGTAGTCGGCAAGGAAGTCACGGTCGCTGACGGCGGTGGCGTCCCAGCCCCAGCTCCAGCTATTGTTGATCTCGAACTCGCCCTCGGTGCGCCCGGCGGTGCGCCAGTTCCGGCTCACCTCCTCGTTGTCGTTGCTCTGGAGTTCGTAGATGCCCCAGACCTGCGTCGAATAGATGCCGGAAGACAGGCGGTGGCGCCATTCGACGTCGCCCAGCACGCCCTGCTGCGTGGTCCAGCGGGGCGAGAAGGTCAGGTCCATGTTGGGGGCGATGTCCCAGAAGAACGGCGTCGTCACCCCGAAGCCCGCATGGCCGGAATGGAAGGAGGGCAGCAGGAAGCCGGTGCGCCGCTTCACCGTCGGGTCAGGGTAGGCGAGGTAGGGCGTCCAGAACACCGGCACGCCACCCAACTCGAGGCGCGCGTTGGTATAATAGATGGTGCGCTCCTGCAGGTCGTGCTTGGCCTCGCGCGCCACGATCTGCCAGGCGGGCGTTCCGCCCTCGCTGACGCAATCGACGCAGGCGGTGTAGCTGGCCTTCTCATAGATCGTGATGCCGTTCTCGAAGCGGCGGGCGTATTGTGCGGTGATCGTTACGTCATTGGTGAGCAGCGCCCGCACATGGCGCGCAAAGCCCTCGCGGAAGGTGTCCTTCAGCTCCACGAATTCCGCTTCCAGCACATTGCCGTTGGGCTCCCGCAGTATGATCGAGCCGTTGGCGTTGAAGGTGCCGTTGCGCATGTCGTAGACGACCCTGGTCGCGGTCAGCACATAGGGGCCGTAGGTGAGCTGCACGGTGCCCGTGGCGGTCGCCACGTCCGACCGGCCGTCATAAAAGAGTTTGTCGGCCACCACGTCGACGCGTGTGCCCTTCGGGATGGCTTCATCGACGGGCGCCACGAATTTCGGGGCATCCTCCATGCGCGCCTCGGCGGCGGCCGGGAACAGGGCAAGGCCGGCAGCGGCCATCAGGCCGAGAATGCAGACATGCATCCCAGCTCCGCCCCGCCGTCCAAGGCTTCGTCTGTTCTTTGCCACCATGCCCCTGATGCAAAATTTCATCGAGTCTTAACGGCTTTCACAGGGGCCGTGAAGACCTGAGTTGGGGTCATACTGGAGCAGTATGGCGATTGCGGCGGGCTACAGTGGCGGCATGGTTAATGAAATCTACGTGACGTTGCGCGAGCGCGCGTTTCCATTGCCGCAAAAAGCGGCTATGACACGGCATCATTGCGCAAGGCACATCCATGAAAATCAGCTTCGTTTCTGCCGTCCTCCCGAAAACCGGCGTGCTCATCCTGCTCGTTGCCGAAGGCAAGGGGCTTGAGGGTCTCGCAGCCGAGGCCGACCACCGTACCGGCGGACAGGTCACGCGGGCCATGGCGGCGGCCAAATTCACCGGCAAGCGCGACACGACGCTCGATCTCGTGGCGCCGGGCGGCGGCTTCACACGTATCGTCCTGTTCGGCCTCGGGGCGCCCGCCGCCCTGCGCCCGCTCGACCTCGAAATGCTGGGGGGTGCCGCGGCCGGCGTCATCCAGGCCCTGAAGGCTGACCGCGCGGCGATCGCCGCCGGCCTTGATCTCGGCGGACTTGCCGCAAAGGAGGCCTCCGCACTGATCGCCTCGGGCGTCCGGCTGAGGGTCTACAGCTTCAACCGCTACAAGTCGAAGAAGCCTGAGGCCGTGCCGCTGAATGAGGTGAGCATCCTCACCGCGGATGCGCGCGGCGCGCGCCAGCGTTTCATTGGCTTCGACGCTGTTGCGGATGGTGTCCATCTCGCCCGTGACCTCGTCAACGAGCCGCCCAATCACCTGCATCCCGTGGAATTCGCGGACCGCATGAGGCCGCTTGCGAAACTCGGCGTCAAGATCTCCATCATGACGCCGGCCCAGATGAAGCGGCTCGGCATGAATGCGCTTCTGGGCGTGGCCCAGGGCTCCGCCCATGAGGCGCGCATGGTGGTCATGGAATGGAAGGGCGGCAAGGCCGGCGAGCGGCCCCTGGCCTTTATCGGCAAGGGCGTCACCTTCGATACCGGCGGCATCTCGATCAAGCCCGCCCAGGGCATGGAAGACATGAAGGGCGACATGGGCGGCGCGGCCTGCGTTGCCGGGCTGATGATGGCGCTGGCCAAGCGCAAGGCAAAGGTCAACGCCGTGGGCGCCATCGGCCTCGTCGAGAACATGCCGGACGGCAAGGCCCAGCGCCCGGGCGACGTCGTCACATCGATGTCGGGGCAGACCATCGCGGTTCTCAACACCGATGCTGAAGGCCGCCTCGTGCTGGCCGATGTGCTGTGGTACATGCAGGACCGCTTCAAGCCGCGCTTCATGGTCGATCTGGCGACACTGACCGGCGCCATCCTCGTGGCGCTTGGCAAGGAGCATGCCGGTCTGTTCTCGAACAATGATGAGCTTGCCCAGCGCCTGTCGGAGGCGGGCTATGCCACGGGCGAGAAGGTGTGGCGCATGCCGCTGGCGCCTGAATATGACAAGATCATCGACCATGATGTGGCCGACGTGAAGAATATCGGCGGCCGCAATGCCGGCTCGATCACCGCGGCGCAGTTCCTGCAGCGCTTCGTCAATGGCGTTCCGTGGGCGCATCTCGATGTCGCGGGAACGGCCATGGACACCGGCCGCAGCGCCATCAACCAGAGCTGGGGCTCAGGCTGGGGCGTGCGCCTGCTCGACCGGCTGGTGGCGCAGCACTACGAGAAGTAGGGGCGTCTCAGGCCGCCACCGCCGTCCTGGACGGCGCGTGGCTGGCGCGCAGTTTCAGTTCCACCGGCATTACCGTGTCATGCGGAACGCCGCCCTGGCCGCGGATGAGGCCGATCAGCGCTTCTGCAGCGCGCGCGCCGATGGCGGAGTGCGGAACATGAACGGTGGTGAGCGCGGGATAGGCGCATGCGCCGTCGGCCGTGTCATCCGCGCCAACGAAGGAAATCTCGCCGGGCACGCTGATTCCGCGGTCTCGGCAGACGTCCATGGCGGCGCAGCCCATGCAGTCCGAGGCAGCGAACACTGCGGTTGGCGGCTTCGGCAGCGACAGGAAGTGCTTCATGGCTTCCGCGGCGCCCTGACGCCGGTTGTCTCCCGGCTTCACGAGATCGTCGTCCACGGCCAGGCCAAGCCTTGCCATGGCGGCGAGGAAGCCTCTCTTGCGTTCCATGGCGGGAATGGATTGTTCCGGCCCCGAAATATGGGCGATGCGCCTGTGGCCGAGGCTTGCAAGGTGGCTGACCGCAATATCGGCCACCTGCTGGTCATCCACCCTCACGGCGGGTACCGCCCCGCCGTAGACGAGGTCGAGCACCTGAACGGCCGGCACCTCGGGCTTGGGGCCTGTGATCCCGTCCACCCCTGCGCCGCCGTCAATCACGATCACGCCGTCGACCCGGCCGTTGCTCATCAGGTCGGCATAGGCCTCGCGGTGCTTTTCGCTCTTGTCGGTGAACCCCACCATGACCGAGTAGCCGTAGGCCAGCGAGGTTTCCTCGATGCTGCGCAGCAGTGCGGGGTAGAAGGCGTTATCGATGCAGGGTTGCAGCACCAGCAGCGTGTTGGTGCGCTGGATCCTGAGCGATCTGGCCACAAGATTGACCTTGTAACCGCAGGACTCGGCAGCATCACGTACCGCCCGACGGGTGCTGTCCGCCACCAGGTCCGGGTTGCTCAGGGCGCGGGAGGCTGTCGCCACCGATACACCCGCCATCTTCGCCACGTCTGAAAGAGTTGGTCGCATTCTGGTTGTTCCATTCCCCAAAATCGTTCTCGATCAGGAGTAATACACAACCCAAACGTTTTAAATTAGCAAAAATAACAAATCGAAATCTGGACCAAGTAATTTATACAAATTGGACCTATACGGGAACCGCAGGTCCCGAACAGCTATTGGCTCATTGAAAGCCGGAATGGTCTTTCCTGACAGGCATTTGGCTGCCAACCTCCGCAGGAAGCCGGTAGTATACAACCTTAGGTTGTATTCCATAATCCTGCCCCATGGTCATTCGGACTGAAACGCTTCCGGTTCAAATAATCCGGGGCGCTACGCCTTCAGGCGGGAGGCGTGCCATGCGACATGAGCCGCCATGAAGCTGGAGATGAAGAAATAGGAGTGGTCGTAGCCCTCCTGCATGCGCAGGGTAAGCGCCATGCCGGCCTTGCCGCATGCCTCGGCCAGCAGCCACGGCCTCAGCCCCTGCTCAAGGAAGGAATCGGCCGTGCCCTGGTCGACCAGCAGTTCGGGCAGGCGGCAGCCGTCCTCGATCAGCGCCACCGCATCATACGCCCGCCATGCCGCCTCCTCCGGCCCGAGATAGGCCTGAAATGCGCCACGCGACCAGTCCGCCGCCATCGGGTGGACGATCGGCGCGAAGGCAGAGACGCTTGCGTAGCGGCCCGGAGACCTGAGTGCCGCGACGAGCGCGCCATGCCCGCCCATGGAATGGCCGAAGATGCCCTGACGCGCCATGTCGGCCATCGGGAAATGCGCTGCCACGAGAGCCGGAAGTTCTGCC
>CAIYXE010000476.1 GCA_903930095.1 uncultured Hyphomicrobiales bacterium | reverse complement strand
CGCCCATGACCCAGAAGGCAAGGAAGGTGCAGCTGAATTCCTCACCGGCATGATGGATGAGGGCGCGGGAGACATGCTCTCCCAGGAGTTCCAGCGAAAGCGCGAGGAGTTGTCCTTCCGGATGTCCTTCTCCGCCGATGCTGATTTCTTCGAAGGCAGTTTCCAGACGCTGACGCGAAACCGCCGGGAGTCGGTTGATCTCCTGCGGCTCGCCATCACCGCGCCGCGCTTCGATGCCGAGCCGCTGGAGCGCGTGCGTCAGCAATTCGTCCTGAGCGTGAAGCAGAAGGAACAGGACCCTCAGACTATTGCCTGGCGCGCCTGGATGCAGTCGGCCATGCCGGATGATCCCTATGCACGGCAAGGCGACGGCACCGAAACCAGCATGGGCGCCATGACCGCAGATGACCTGCGTGCTGCGCACCGCCGCATTTTCAACCGCGATACGCTGCAGGTGGCCGTGGTCGGAGACATCAGCGCCGCCGAACTCGGGCCCCTTCTCGACGAGATCTTCGGGGGCCTTCCCGCCTCTGCCCCGCGTGAAACGCTTCCGCCGGCCCGGATCGCGACAGGTCCCAAGCAGCAGGTCATCGACCGTGACATGCCGCAGAGCGTCATCGTTTTCGGGCATGAAGGCATCTTGCGCGACGATCCGAACTTCATCCCCGCCTTTGTCATGTCGGAGATCCTGGGAGGCGGTGGTCTGACCTCCCGCCTCGCGAGCGAGATCCGTGAAAAGCGTGGCCTGACCTATGGCGTGAGCTTCGGCCTCTCGCCCATGGAGCGCGCGGGCCTCTATGCCGGCATGCTGCAGACACGCAATGAATCGGCTGGGGAGGCCTTGGCCGTGATTCGCGAGGTGCTGGCGAAAATGGCCGCAGAGGGACCAACCGAGGCCGAACTCGCCGAGGCCAAGACCTATCTCACGGGCTCCTATGCGCTGCGGTTTTCCAGCAATGCGGCGATTGCCAGCCAGTTGCTGGGCCTGCAGCAGCAGGATCTCGGCATCGACTATGTCGACAGGCGCAACGCCCTGGTGGAAGCCGTGACACTCGACCAGGTGAAGGCCCAGGCGAAGCGCCTTCTCCATCCGGACCGCTTCATCGTGACCATGGTGGGCCGCCCGGAAGGGGTGGAATGAAGCAGAGTGCTGCGCGCCGGCCGCCGGGGCGCTAGACTGTTCCCATGCGAATCCGCAGGCTCTCAGAAGGAACAGTGAACCGCATCGCGGCGGGCGAGGTGATCGAACGCCCGGCCAGCGTCGTGAAGGAACTCGTCGAGAATGCCATCGATGCGGGCGCCACCCAAATCGACGTCGCTTTCAGGGGCGGTGGCAAGAGCCTGATCCGCGTCACGGATGACGGCATCGGCATGGGCCCGGATGACCTGGCCCTCGCGGTTGAGCGCCACGCCACCTCGAAGCTTGCCGATGATGACCTGATCGACATCCGATTCCTCGGGTTCCGCGGCGAAGCGCTGCCATCGATTGGCGCTGTGAGCCGGCTTGCCATCACCTCGCGGCCACGCGGCGGCGGTGAGGCACATGTGATCACGGTTGAGGGCGGGCTGCTTCTGCGGCCGCGCCCCGCCGCCCTCGCTCAGGGCACCGAGATCGACGTCAAGGACCTGTTCTTCGCAACCCCCGCGCGCCTCAAGTTCCTCAAGGCCGACCGCACCGAAACGGCAGAGGCGGCGGAGGTCGTCCGCCGCATGGCGCTGTCCCACCCGGATGCCGGCTTCTCTTTTGTGACGGAGGAACGACGGCTGGTCGATGTCCCGAGGGGCGACACGGAAGAGGCGCGTATCCGCCGCATCATGGGAGCGGAATTCATGGAAAACGCCGTGCCCTTCGATTTGGAGCGGGAGGGAGTGCGGGTCAGGGGCCGTGCCGGCCTTCCAACATGGTCGCGCAACAACGGCGCCCAGCAGTATATGTTCGTCAACGGCCGCAGCGTGCGCGACAAGCTGATCTCCGGTGCGATTCGCGGCGCCTATGCCGATCTCATGCCTGGCGGCCGCTATCCCGCTCTCGTTCTGTTTCTCGCGTGCCCGCCCGAGCGGGTGGACGTGAACGTCCATCCTGCCAAGGCCGATGTGCGCTTCCGGGATGGTGGCCTGGTACGCGGATTGATCGTCACTGCGATCCGGGATGGCCTGGGCCGGAAACGCGCGCCTGATACCGGCCTCTCCCGCCAGACCGTGTCGAGCTTCCGGCCCGTCATGCCGCGCGGTTTCGGTCACCGCGGCTTCGACGAGCAGGATGTTCAAGTGGCGCTCGCCATGGACATGCCACCTGCTGCAATGCCCGCGGCGGCGGAGGATTCCCAGCCGAGCTATCCTCTTGGCCAGGCCCGCGCGCAGATCCACGACAACTACATCCTGGCGCAGACGGCGGACGGCTTCGTCCTCGTCGACCAGCATGCAGCCCATGAACGCCTCGTCTACGAGCGCCTGAAGCGCGAGCGCTGCCAGCGGGGAATTGAAACCCAGCCGCTCCTCGTCCCGGAGGTCGTGGACATCGATCCCGTGGGCGTCGAACGCCTCGCTGCCGCTTCCGATTTCCTGTCAAAGAGTGGCCTCGCTCTCGAGCCCTTTGGAGACGGCGCCGTCATCATCCGCGAGGTGCCCGCAGCCATCGGCAAGGCTGACATTGCTGGAATTGTCCGCGACGTGGCCGATGAACTGAGCGAGCTCGGCGTCACGACCAGCATCGAGGAACGCATCAACCACGTGCTTGCCACCATGGCCTGCCATCATTCTGTCCGCTCAGGGCGCAGGCTCCGCCCGGAGGAAATGAACGCTCTCCTCCGCGAGATGGAGGCAACGCCCAACTCCGGCCAGTGCAACCACGGCCGGCCAACCTTCATCGAGTTGAAGCTAACCGACATCGAAAAGCTGTTCGGCAGGCGCTGAGCATGATCTTGCGCGAGTTCTTTTCGACCAGGTGATTCCACCTGGTCGGAACGCGCGCTCGGCAGTCTGTGCCGACCCATCGCCTCACATACCGGCGCTGCTCACACGGTACTGCGCAGACTCGAGCCAGGCGGGATTGATTTCGACGCCCCAGCCCGGCTGGTCGCTCACCGTCGCCTTGCCGTCCTCGATCCGGTAGGGGTCGCCAAGG
>CAIYXE010000475.1 GCA_903930095.1 uncultured Hyphomicrobiales bacterium | reverse complement strand
GGAAATCGGTGCTGGCGAAGGCCAGGTCGATATCGTTGCATGGCCGGGCTACATCGAGCGTGGCCAGACCAGCAAGGATTTCGACTGGGTGACCGACTTCGAAGCCAAGACCCAGTGCAAGGTGAACATCAAGACCGCCGGCACATCGGATGAAATGGTGGCGCTGATGAACGAGGGCGGCTTCGACCTCGTCACCGCCTCGGGCGACGCATCGCTGCGGCTGATTTCCGGCAAGCGCGTGCAGCCGATCAACATCGACCTGATCCCGTCCTACAAGACGGTGGACGAGCGTCTGCAGAAGGCGCCGTGGCATACGGTTGGCGGCGTTCACTATGGCGTGCCCTACCAGTGGGGCGCCAATGTGCTGGCCTACAACACCAACGTCTTCAAGGAAGCGCCGAAGAGCTGGTCGGTCGTCTTTGAAGAGCAGACGCTACCCGACGGCAAGTCGAACAAGGGCCGCGTCCAGGCCTTCGACGGCCCGATCTACATCGCGGACGCCGCCCTTTACCTGATGGCGAAGAAGCCGGAGCTGGGCATCAAGGACCCCTATGAGCTGACGGAAGAGCAGTACAAGGCCGCCCTTGACCTTCTGCGCGCCCAGAAGCCGCTGGTCGGGCGCTATTGGCATGACGCCTTCATGCAGATCGACGACTTCAAGAATGAGGGTGTCGTGGCATCCTCCTCCTGGCCGTTCCAGGTGAACCTGCTGCGCGGCGACAAGCAGCCGATCGCCTCCACCATTCCGGAGGAAGGTGCGACCGGCTGGGCCGACACGACCATGATGCATGCCGAGGCTGCGCACCCCAACTGCGCCTACATGTGGCTCGAGCACTCGATCAACCCGAAGCTCCAGGGCGACCTTGCCGCTTGGTTCGGGTCGGTCCCCGCCGTTCCCGCCGCCTGCAAGGGCAATGCGCTGCTCAGCGATGCCGGCTGCGAAACCAACGGCATGGGCAACTTCGAGAAGATCCACTTCTGGCGCACGCCGGTCGCCAAGTGCGAAAGCCAGTCTGCCGGTTGCGTGCCCTACTACCGCTGGGTCACCGACATGATCGCGGTTCTCGGCGGACGCTGAGGCCCGGAAAACGCCTTCAACAAGGATCCCCGGGGACATTTCCCGGGGATCGCATTCTTCTAATGAGTGCCCATGCCGGCCGCTCACGGGCACCCGAGGACCTCCATGACCACAGCCGTCAGCTTCCAGCATGTGAGCCGCCACTTCGGGTCTGTGCGCGCCGTCGACGATGTCTCGCTCGAGATCGCCGAGGGCGAGTTCTTCGCGCTGCTGGGCCCATCGGGCTCCGGCAAGACAACCTGCCTCAGGCTGATCGCCGGCTTCGAACAGCCGACCTCCGGCCACATTGAGATTTTTGGTGCAACGGCGGAGGGCGTGCCGCCCTACCGGCGCAACGTCAACACCGTGTTCCAGGACTATGCGCTGTTTCCTCACATGACGGTGCTGGAAAACGTCGCCTACGGATTGATGGTGAAGGGGGTCGACAAGGCCCGGCGCCTGGCGGAGGCGGAGCAGGCGCTGGCGCTCGTGGCGCTGCCCGGCTTTGGCGGGCGCAGGCCCTCGCAACTGTCAGGCGGCCAGCGGCAGCGGGTGGCGCTTGCCCGCGCGCTCGTCAACCAGCCCAAGGTGCTGCTCCTCGACGAACCGCTGGGCGCCCTCGACCTGAAGCTGCGTGAGCAGATGCAGGTGGAACTCAAGACCCTCCAGCGCAACCTCGGCATCACCTTCGTCTTCGTCACCCACGACCAGGGAGAAGCACTCTCCATGGCGGACCGGGTCGCCATCTTCAACGAAGGCCGGATCGCACAGGTCGGAACGCCGGAGGATGTCTATGAGCGTCCGCAGACACGCTTTGTGGCGGATTTCGTCGGCTCCTCCAACGTGCTGCCGCCCGCACAGGCGAAAGCGGCGGGCGGACCGGAAAACTGGATAAGCCTCAGGCCCGAGAAGATCGCGATTCTTCGGGAGGGAGAGGCACCGGCAGGGCGCCTC
>CAIYXE010000474.1 GCA_903930095.1 uncultured Hyphomicrobiales bacterium | reverse complement strand
ACGGTGGCCGATGGCGTTGAAATGGTCTGGCTCATGGCCATTGTCGGAGAGCCACTCGGCCGCCACCAGCAGCCCTTCGGTGGGTGTCGTGACATGCGGTACATCGCGAATCGCGTTGTCGTCGGTTTCGAGACGCGGCTTCGAGCCGATTCCGGACACCTGCCCCTTGGTGACGAGATGAAGCCCGCCGTCGAAGACGGCGAACTTGAGGGATGAAGATCCGGCATTGAGAACCAGGATCTTCATCGCTCCCGCCCTGCCTGATTGCTCAGCAGGCGCTGGCACCGCGGCGGATGGAACGGGCAACGCACGCTGGTGACGCTGCGCGTCATTCCTTCACCTCACTTGAGCTCGATCTCGATGAAGGCATACTCCGTGTCATTGGCGTTGATGACGTCGTGTTCCACCCCGGCCTGCCGGAAATAGGGCACGCCCTTCTTCATCTCGGCGTGGGCTGGCCCCGTCGGGGTCTCGAGGCGCACCCTGCCGTCCATCAGCGGGACCACCACATAGTCGTGGCCGTGCTTGTGCCAACCCGTGTTGGCACCCGGCGCGAACCGGTATTCGGTGACGATCACCCGGTCATTGTCGATGAAAACCGTGGCTTTGGCTGTACCGGTCATTCTGGAACTCCTTCAAAAAACGAATGCCATGGTGGATGGAACTGGAACTCGCCGCAAGAATGTAATATTATAACAGGATGAGCTTCCCCGCGACCCATCATGATCATGCACACTGCACGGCGGAGTTGCTGACCCGTGCGGAGCGCACCTGCGAGCGGCGCGGCTCCCGCCTGACCGGACAGCGGCGTGACGTGCTCGACTGCGTGGCCCAGAGCCATTCGGCGGTGGGCGCCTATGACATCATCGAGCGCATGGCCAGCCGGGGTCCGCGGCCGGCCCCCATTACCGTCTACCGCGCGCTGGATTTCCTGGAGGCGCATGGCCTCGTCCACAAGATCGAGAGCCGCAACGCCTTCATTGCCTGCACCCACCCGCATGACGGCAATCCTGCCGGTCTTCTGGTGTGTGAGCGTTGTGGGCTCGTTGCCGAGTTTGATGCACCCGCGGCATTCGCCAATCTCGAGGCGGCCGCCGCCGAGCAGGGCTTCCAGGTGCACCGCCGTGTGGTCGAACTCTCCGGCCTGTGCAGCGCCTGCGGCAGGGAGGGCTGATGCTGAAGGTCACCAACGCCATCCTGAGCGCGCGCGACGCCAGCCTCGTCATCGGCGGGCGCACCATTCTCGACCGCGTCAACCTTGATGTCAGGCCCAACGAGATCGTGACCGTGATCGGCCCGAACGGTGCGGGCAAGTCCACCCTCGTGCGCTGCCTCTTGGGCCTTCAGCCGCTCACCTCAGGCGAGATCATCCGATCGAAGGGGCTGCGCGTGGGCTATGTTCCGCAGCGCTTTCCGCAGGCGCTCAGCGTCCCGCTCGATGTGCGCCGCCTCCTGTCGCTGACGCTGAAACCCACGGAGGACGAGATCGACGCGGCCCTCTCCGAAACCGGCATTCCCCATCTGAAGGACGCCAGCGTCTCCAGGCTTTCGGGCGGCGAGCTGCAGCGCGCGCTGCTGGCCCGCGCGCTCCTGAGGAAGCCCGAACTTCTGGTCCTGGATGAGCCCGTCCAGGCGGTGGACTTCATGGGCGAGGCGCGCATGTATGAGCTGATTTCCAACGTCCGCAGGTCGCATGGCTGCGGCATTCTCATGGTCAGCCATGATCTCCACATGGTCATGGCGGAGAGCGACCACGTCGTCTGCCTCAACGGGCATGTCTGTTGCGAGGGCGGCCCTGCCACCGTGCAGCAGGACCCTGAATTCGCCAAGCTCTTCGGGCCGTCGGCCGCGCGCATGATCGCGGCCTATACCCACAATCACGATCATGACCATGACAGCCACGATCACCATCACCACGATCATGACCATCCGCACCGGCACTGACCCTCGTGCTTGATATCCTCGCCGAGCCGTTCTTCCAGCGCGCCCTTCTGGCGGGCCTGGCGATTGCATCCGTGGCCGGCCCGGTGGGCTGCTTCATCGTCTGGCGCCGCATGGCCTATTTCGGTGAGACGCTGGCGCATTCCGGCCTCTTCGGCGTGGGCCTCGGGCTGCTTCTCGGCTTCAGCCTCACCCTCGGCGCGGTGGCGTCCGGCATCGCGGTGGCGCTTCTCCTGATGCTGCTCAAGCGCCAGCGTATCCTTGCCACGGATACGCTGCTGGGCATCCTGTCCCATTCCTCGCTGGCCCTGGGGATTGTCACCGTGGGCCTCGTCACGGGCGCGGCAGGAGATCACATGGACCTGCTCTTCGGCGACATCCTTACCGTCACCTGGGCGGATGTCGCGGTCGTCTGGGCGGGCGGTGCTGCCGTTCTGCTGGTTCTGGGCCTCCTGTGGCGTGACCTCATCGCCATGTCGGTGCATGAGGAACTCGCCGCGGCCGAGGGCATCAGGACCAGCCGGGTCGAGCTGGGCTTCGTCCTGCTGATCGCCCTCATGACCGCGATTTCGATGAAGATCGTGGGACTGCTCCTTATCACGGCCCTCCTGGTCATCCCGGCGGCTGCGGCGCGCCGGCTTGTCGGCAGTCCTGAGGCCATGGCGCTGGCCGCCGCGGGCCTTGCCTGCATTGCGGTGGTCTCGGGGCTTCTCCTGTCGGCCTTCGCCAATGCCATCACCGGCCCGGCGATCGTGCTGTCGGCTGGCTTTCTCTTCGTCTTGACCTTGCTTCGTCCTCAGGCCAACTAGTCTCCCATGACCTATTCAGCGATCAGAAACCGCCGGACATCGATCCCCGTGAAGGTGGGCCATGTCACCGTTGGGGGTGGCGCCCCCATCGTCGTCCAGTCCATGACCAACACCGACACGGCGGATGCCGAAGCCACCGCGCAGCAGACGGCGGCACTCGCCCGGGCGGGCTCGGAAGTCGTGCGCATAACGGTTGACCGTGAGGAATCGGCCAAGGCCGTTCCCCATATCCGGGAGAAACTCGACCGGATGGGCGTCAATGTGCCCCTGGTGGGCGACTTCCATTACAACGGCCACACGCTGCTGAATGATCATCCGGCCTGTGCGGAGGCGCTTGCCAAGTACCGGATCAACCCCGGCAACGTGGGCTTCCGCGAGAAGAAGGACCGCAACTTCTCCATGATGGTGGAGACCGCGATCAAGTTCGACCGCCCGGTCAGGATCGGCGTCAACTGGGGCTCGCTCGACCAGTCGCTGCTGACCGAACTCATGGACCAGAACGCGAAGTCCGCCGCACCGCAGGACGTGCGCGAGGTGATGCATGAGGCGGTCGTCCAGTCCGGCCTCATGTCTGCCGAACGCGCGGTGGAACTGGGTCTTCCGCGGGACAGGATCCTGATCTCCGCCAAATGCTCAGAGGTCCAGGACCTGATCGCCGTCTACCGCTCCCTGGCATCGCGCTGCGATTATGCGCTGCACCTCGGCCTCACCGAGGCGGGCATGGGGTCGAAGGGCATCGTGGCCTCCACGGCAGCGCTTGCTGTCCTGCTGCAGGAAGGGATCGGCGACACGATCCGCATTTCGCTCACGCCTGAGCCCGGCGGCGACCGCACGCGTGAGGTGATCGTGGCGCAGGAAATCCTGCAAACCATGGGCATCCGCAGCTTTGCGCCGATGGTCATCGCCTGCCCGGGCTGCGGCCGCACCACCTCGACGACCTTCCAGGAACTGGCGCAGGACATCCAGTCCTATGTCCGCCACCGCATGCCGGACTGGCAGCGGAACTATCCCGGCTTCGAAACGCTGCAACTCGCCGTCATGGGCTGCATCGTCAACGGACCCGGCGAATCGAAACACGCCGACATCGGCATATCGCTTCCGGGCACGGGCGAGCTTCCGGCAGCGCCCATCTTCATCGACGGCAAGAAGGCCATGACGCTCAGGGGCGAGAACCTCTCCGCCCAGTTCAAGGACATTGTCGAGGATTATGTGAAGAACAGGTGGGGCTGATGTCTTTTTCCCGCTCCTCTAGCAGGAGAGGACGCCGGGCAAGATTCTCTTACTTGCGTCGCTCGACGATGAACCGCGCCGCCTCGTTCAGTACCGCCGCCCTGTCGCCATAGACGGCAAGGCTGGCAGTCGCCTCGTCCACCAGTGCTGCTGCCCGGGCCTTGGCCTCGGCCATGCCCAGCAGGTCCACGAAGGTCGCCTTGCCCATGCCCTTGTCCTTCTGGGTCGCCTTGCCCAGCGCGTCTGGGGTTGATTCGACGTCGAGGATGTCATCCGCGATCTGGAAGGCCAGCCCGATCTTCTCGGCATAGCGCAGCAAGGGGGCAGGATCCGCCCCGCCCAGTATGGCGCCCGCCTCGCAAGCATGGCGGAACAGGGCCCCCGTCTTCAGCGACTGGATCAGCACGATGTCGGAAAGGCCGGCGCCAGTCCGGGTTTCCGCCTCGATGTCCAGCGCCTGCCCGCCGACCATCCCGGCCACACCGGCAGCCTTCGCAAGGCTCGAGACCAGCTTCAGCCGCACGGTGGCGTCCGGGTGCGTTTCCGCGCCGGACAGGATGTCGAAGGCGTAGGTGAGCAGGGCATCGCCCGCGAGGATGGCGGTCGCCTCGTCGAAGGCCTTGTGGGTGGTGGGCTTGCCGCGGCGCAGGTCATCGTCGTCCATGGCGGGCAGGTCGTCGTGGACCAGCGAATAGCAGTGCACGCATTCCAGCGCCGCCCCCGCCCGCAAGGCCCGCTCGCGCGGAACTGCAAAAAGTGCTGCCGATTCAGCCACCAGCAAGGGCCGCAGCCGCTTTCCCTGGCCCAGCGCCGCATAGCGCATCGCGGCTGTCACCCGTGGTGCGGGGAATGCATCCGGCGGCAGAAGCCGGTCGAGCAGGGCATCGATTTCGGCGGCCGTGGCGCCAAGGGCTTGCTGGAAGGACAAGGCGGAATTCCTGTGGTAAGGGCGCTTCTGATTAGAATCATGATCGAAGAAACTCAACCAGCAACGCTTTCCAGCGCAGAACCTGTCAGTATTCCCGGGGCGCGCCGCAAGCAGATGGCGCGCGTGCTGCGCTGGGGCCTCTATCTCCTTGCCTTTCTCGCAGCCTGGCCGCTGGTCATGACGCTGGTCTATGCCATCGTGCCGCCGCCCGTCTCCAACATCATGCTTTTGCGGGCGCTGGGTGGTGCGGGCATCGACAAGCAATGGGTGGCTCTCGAGGATATCTCCCCCAACCTGCCGCGCGCCGTGATCGCCTCCGAGGATGCGAGGTTTTGCGAGCATCGCGGTGTCGACTGGCGGGAGTTCCAGGGCGTCATCGAAGACGCCCTCGAGAAGGACGAGGGCCCGGTCCGCGGCGCCTCCACCATTCCCATGCAAACGGCCAAGAATCTGTTCCTCTGGGACGGCCGCTTCGCCATCCGCAAGCTGATCGAACTGCCCGTGGCCATGTGGATGGATTTCGTCTGGTCCAAGCGCCGGATGATCGAGATCTACCTCAACATCGTGGAATGGGCGCCGGGCGTCTATGGGGCGGAGGCGGCGGCCCAGCATCATTTCGGCAAGTCCGCGAAAAACCTGACAAAAAGGCAAGCGGCCCTGCTGGCGGCGGTGCTGCCCAACCCGATCAAGCGCAATGCCGGAAAGCCGTCCAGGGGTGTTCGGCGCATCGCCGACCGGATTCTGATCCGGATGCGCGGCATGGAGCCCTATCTTGCTTGCCTTGCCCCCTAGTCTTTGTTAGAAGCCCCGCCAACTGAAAGGCGTGGGCCGTTCCCCGCGCTCTTTCTCTATGGAGTTTCAAATGGCCGTTCCACGCAAGAAAATGTCCAAGAGCCGCATCGGCATGCGCCGTTCCGGCCACCATGAGCAGACCGTGACCTGGGTCGAGGACAAGAAGTCGGGTGAGCTCCGCCGCCCCCACCACATCGACCTGAAGACCGGCCTCTACAAAGGCCGCCAGGTTCTGGACGTGAAGACCGAAAACTAAGCTCGGTTCCTCCACTGCCGTATTCAAAGCCAGCCCCCCGGGGCTGGCTTTTTGCATTTGCCCGGTCGTGACATGAAAAACCCCGGGGCTGCTGCACCGGGGTTTCTTTGGATCGTCTGGTGGTGGGCTACTTCACCATCGTGATTTCGCCCGGCCGCCAGGTCTTGTCGAACCACGGCTCCAGCGGGCCGTAGAGCCGCAGGATCATGAACCAGCCCTTGCCGGGAATGGTCTGGACCCAGTTGCTTTCCATGCCCTCCGGAGCCGATGGACCGAAAAACACGTCAACCGAGCCGTCGGCGTTGATCTTCACATCCTTGTTCTGGCTTGAAACGCTGGGCGCGGCCTGGTCGGTCTGCAGCATGGATCGCGTCTGGTTGTCATAGACGATGACCGACCAGAAATCCTTGACGGGAATTCCCTTTGGCAGCGTCAGCCGGTAGGTCTTGCCGCCGTCGAACGGCTTGCTGTCCGCATCCAGCGCCGCCCAGGGGTATTGCGATCCCCGCCCCACCATCTTCTCTTCCATCGCAGGTGTCACACCCGTGGCGAAGAAGTAATAGAACGCGGCCCCGTCAAGGTTGGATACGCCCGGCTGAGACTGGAACTTGTAACCCCCGAAGAACGGCAGCCGCCAGTGGCTGTTGCTGTCGGGGTAGATATAGGCCTCGCGGTTGCGGATGTTAAAGGCCAGCGAGCGTGCCGTCACCGCGCCGATGTTTGCTGCATCCGTGAGGATCGCCTTCATCCGGTCATCTGGCGCGAAGGGCTTGCCCTTCTCGATCCCGATCGAGGCGAACAGGCCAAGCGTGGTCGGGTCTGACCCCTCGGGCGGTTCTTCCTGGATTACCTTGTTCAGAAGCTCCCAGAACGAATAGTCGGTGGGCATGACGAAATTGGCCGCAACGCCGGAGGCGTTCACCAGGGTGACCGGCGGCGGATTGTCCTTCTGCGAGAGCGGATAGATCTTGAGGTTGTTCCTGACACCCTCGACAGCCGGTCCCGTCTTCCCGTCCACCAGGAAGGAGCGGAAGACCGTCCACATGCCGTAGGTCGTCGGGCGCACCACGAAGTAGCCCTCGGGCACCTCGCCCGTGTAGCCGGGCGGCAGGATCAGGTATTTCCCGCCCTCGCCCTTGTCGGGGCCGGTGATACCGACGTCGACCACCCACTTGTACCAGAAGTCATTGATCGTGCCGAGAACCTTGGGCGGAATCTCGACCACCAGCGGGCCGTCCTTCGTGTCATTCCAGATGAAGCTGTAGATCGTGTTGTCATTGGCGGTCAGCTCCACCGTGCGCGGGTCGACGAGATTTTCCCAGATCACGTTTGTCCGGTTCACCGGGCCGAACTTCAGCAGCGAGTCCCGCATTCCCGCCTGGTTCACGATCGGCACCGCCAGAAGATAAGCCTGCAGCGCACGCGACCGGTCGAGGTTGTCCCAAATCTTCGCGGTCGTTTCAGCCGTGGGGAAGCCGTCATTCAGCTTCAAGGTTCCGATTGACGTCTCGAGAGTATCCGGCGTTGCCACGCCGGGTGCGATCTCGGTCGTCATCTTGTAGGTTTTCGCCTCGGCCGGCACAGCGAGTGCGCCGATCGCGGCCGTCATCAGCAAGTGTACGGCAAGCGCCAGATTTCTTGTCATTCCGTTACCCCTCTGCTCAAGTCAGGAGCTGGATCGTAGGGAATTTCGCGCAATAGTGGTTGCGATTTGAGGACACCTCCCGATGCCGGTGAAAACAGGGCAGATCGCCATGCAGCGCGCGGCCTCGCTGATGTTGCTGCCGTCCGTGCTCACGGAGTTCGGTGTTGATCTGGATGCCGTGCTCCAAGGCACTGGCATCGCCCGCGGCCAGCTGCGGCCCGAAGCCTTCATTCCCTATGCGGCCTACCTGGCGATCCTCGACAATGCCAGCGCCGCGACGGGCCGTGACGACATCGGGATCTTGCTCGGCCAGCGCCAGACGCTGGCTGCCCTCGGGCCCCTGGGCAGCGCAATGAAGCATGCTGCCACGCTGGGAGAGGCCATCTCCGCCTTCGTCGCCTTCCAGATCAACAATTCAACGGGCGGTGCCGTTTATCTGATGCGGGCCGACCGGGATGTTCTTCTCGGATATGGCGTTTACGATCTGCCGGTCAGGGTTTCGCACCAGATTTACGACATGGTTCTCGCCGTGGGCTGCAATCTCATCGCCGAGCTCACCCGGGGAAGAGTCGGCCCGGAAGAGATCCTCGTTTCGCGGGCCGCGCCAGATGATCCTGTCCCATACCAGCGCCTGAGCCGCTGTCCGGTCCGCTTCGGCCAGAACCAGACGGGCCTGTTGCTCCCGGCCTCGTCTCTGGACGACCGGCTGCCGGAGGCCGACAGCGTGTTGCATGGCAAGGCCCTGGCCGGTCTCGTCTCGGCTTTGGAGCAGTCACGGGGGGAAACGTCCGGGCTTGTCCGCCATCTGCTCCGTTCGCTTCTGTTGATCGGTCAGGCGAGCATGGAAGAAGTGGCCAGGCGCCTCGGTCTTCATCCCCGCGCCATGCGGCGCCGGCTGCAGCGGGAAGGCACGACGTTCGAGGACATCAAGGATGAGGTTCGCTACGCGGTCGCGCGCGAGCTCCTCTTGCTGGGCGACCTCGGCATCACCGACATTGCCGTCACCCTTGACTATGCCACCGCAAGCTCTTTCGTGCATGCCTTCCGGCGGTGGAGTGGCGTGCCGCCCGGCCTCTGGCGCAGCAGGGCGAGTGGCCCAACAGCATCAAACACAGGTGATGGGCGCATATGAAAACGCCCGGATTTCACCGGGCGCTGTGACCATCAGGCCAGGGCGTATCCTCAGGCCGCCATCGCCGTGTCGGCGGCGACGTAGCTGTAGCCCAGGTCGTCCGCCACGGCCTTGTAGGTCACCTTGCCATTGGCCACGTTGAGGCCGTTGCGCAGGTGCAGGTCATCCGCCAGCGCCTTCTTCCAGCCCTTGTCGGCAATGGCCAGCGCAAAGGGCAGGGTCACGTTGTTCAGCGCATAGGTCGAGGTGCGGGCAACGCCGCCCGGCATGTTGGCCACGCAGTAATGGATCACGCCGTCCACCACATAGGTGGGCTCGGCATGTGTGGTGGCCTTCGAGGTTTCGGCACAGCCGCCCTGGTCGATGGCGACGTCGACCAGCACCGAGCCCGGCTTCCAGTCCTTCAGCATGGCGCGCGTCACGAGCTTGGGCGCCGCGGCTCCGGGGATCAGCACGCCGCCGATCACCAGGTCCGCCGAGGCGCATTCATCCTCGACCGCGCCCTGCGTTGAATAGATGGTCTTGATCTGCGTGCCGAAGCGGGCGACGAGCTCTTCCATGCGGTCGGTGTTCTTCTCGAGGATCGTCACGTCGGCGCCCATGCCGAGCGCCACGACCGCCGCATTGGTGCCCACGACACCGCCGCCGAGGATCACGACCTTGCCCGGCGCCACGCCGGGAACGCCGCCCAGCAGCACGCCGCGGCCGCCTTGCGCCTTCTCGAGGCAATGGGCGCCGGACTGTACCGACATGCGCCCGGCTACCTGGCTCATCGGCGCCAGCAGCGGCAGCCCGCCGCGCGCTGATGTCACGGTCTCATAGGCAATGCACACGGCACCCGAGTTCACGAGGTCCTTCGTCTGCTCCGGATCGGGCGCGAGGTGCAGGTAGGTGTAGAGGATCTGGCCCGGGCGCAGCATTTTGCGCTCCGCCGCCTGGGGCTCCTTCACCTTCACGATCATGTCGGCCTTGGCGAAGATTTCCGCCGCCGTGGGGATGATCTTGGCCCCAGCCTGGACATAGTCGGCATCGGTGGCCCCGATGCCGGAACCGGCATTGGCCTCGACCCACAGCTGGTGCCCGTGGCGCACCGATTCCTTCACGGAGGTGGGCGTCATGCCCACGCGGTACTCATGGTTCTTGATCTCTTTCGGAACGCCGATCAGCATTGAATTTCCTCCCTTGTCGGTAGAGTGAACGTACCAAAATCCGGCTCGAATGAATTTCCGAAGACGCAGCAGGAGCAGTGCAGCATTGATATGTCATTCGAATTAAGGCTAGAATACTCGAATGCCATCCCGCAATCTCGACAAGACAGACCTGATCATTCTGGCAGAGCTCCAGAAGAACGCCCAGCGCCCGGTCGCCGAACTGGCGCAGAAGGCCGGCCTCTCGCCATCCTCCTGCCACCGCCGCGTCAAGCTCCTGGAGGAGGCGGGCGTGATCGCCGGCTACACCGCCAACCTGGACCGCGCCGCCCTGGGTCTCGCCAATGAATTCTTCGTCGAGGTCTCCCTCTCTGCCCAGACGGAAGAAGCCTTCGAGAAATTCGAGAAGGCGGTGCAGCGTGTGCCCGAAATTCTCGAATGCCACCTGATGAGCGGCCAGTTCGACTATCTCCTGCGTGTCGCCGCGGCAGACGCGTCCGACTATGAACGCATTCACCGCTCGCGCATCTCCCGCCTTCCCGGCGTGCAGCGCATCCAGTCCTCGCTGGCGCTCCGCACCGTCAAGGGCTGGGCGGGTTATCCGATCTGAGGATCGCCATGCTGAAGGATCTTCCTGTCCACATGCTCTGGGTTTCGGGCGAACTCTCCCGCCTCTCCCGTCTCAGCCTCGCAAGCTTCCTGAACAACGGCTATGGCGTCACGCTGTGGAGCTATGAGCCTCATCGTCTGGACGGCGCCCGGGATGCCGCGGCCATCCTGCCGCTGCCGCAGCAGGATGCGGCCAACATGGCTTATCTGACGAGTCTCTTCCGCTACCGCGTGCTGGCGGAGCAGGGCGGTGTCTGGGCCGACATGGATATCGTCGCGCTGGGCGGCGATCATGCCCTGGCCGCGCGTCCGCTCGTTGCCTCCGAGAAGCGCCGCCCCTTCCGCCATGCCGCGCCCACCGCGACGGGCCAGAGCCTGACCCAGGTCACCAACTGCTTCATGGCGAACCCGGCGCCGAGGCCCGGCGACCTCTGGCACCGCGCGGTGGACCGGGTCGCGGCGCTCAATCCGGAAGACCGCACATGGGAGAATGTGGGCCCTCACATGCTCTCAGACCTGATGCTGGGCGAGGGCGGCAACGGTGTCGACATCCTGCCGCCCGAACTGGTGGACCCCGTCGCCTGGTGGAATGTTCCAGCCTT
>CAIYXE010000473.1 GCA_903930095.1 uncultured Hyphomicrobiales bacterium | reverse complement strand
AGCCGCGGCTCATCCACGGGCGCCGCCGTGATCTCGATGATGAAGATGGTCGAACCATACATCATCATCATCTGGCCAGGTTCGGTCACGCCCACGCTCACCGCCTCGGCAGCGGCATCGATGGTGCCGGCGATCACCGGCGTTCCAGTGGCAAGGCCTGTCTCCTGCGCCGCGCGCGCCGTCACATGGCCGATGATGTCGGTCGTCCAGTAAAGGTCCGCCATGCGCTCCATGGGGATGGTGCCGGGGGCGAGTTCATCACTCCAGGCGAGTTTGTCCGGCAGGTAATAGGGCGTGGAGTTGCCCGCCGAATAGTGATCGATGGCATAGGCGCCGGTGAGGCGGAAATTGATGAAGGACGTCGAATTCAGGAACTTGTAGGCCTTGGCATAGATCTCCGGCCGGTTGCGCTTGAGCCACAGCATCTTGGGGCCCGCCGCCTGTGTCGTCAGCGCGTTGCGGCAATGCGCCAGGACCACGTCTTCCCCGATCTGCGCGTTGAGCTCTGCGATCTCCGCCGTGGCGCGCGTATCGACGCCATAGAGAATGCCGTTCATCAGCGGGTTGCCGTCTCGGTCCACCGGCAGCACGCAGGGACCTATGGCGCTGGCCCCGATGGCGGCGATGGAGGCAGGGTCAATGCCGCTCTCGGCCAGCATCTTCTGTGTCACGAAGACAAAGTCGCCCCACCAGTCGCGCTCCGCATCATGCTCCGCCCAGCCCGGCTGCGGCACGATCATCTGGTGGGGGCGCGCCGCCTGCGCCACAATCGTGCCATCACCCGTGACGATCACGCCCTTGGTTTCATAGGTCCCGACGTCGACGCCCAGATAGTGCTTCATTCGACGTAGTCATCCCTGTCGAGCGAGAAGCCGGCATCGATGCGCCGCAGCGCGGCGACAAGCAGCCGCGTCAGGCTCTCGAGATCGGCGAGGTCGCAGACTTCGAGTGCCGAATGCGTGTAGCGGGCGGGGAAACCCATGTCGATCGATGCAACACCCTTGCCCACGAGCTGCACATAGGAGGTCTCCGTCAGCGCCCCGATATGTGCGCTCCGCTGCAGCGTGATCTTCTCGTGGTCGGCTGTGGACTGGAACAACTGCACAAGGGCCGGATGCGGAATGCAGCCGTTGAGCGTGCCACGCCCGTGGAAGCTGAACATGCTCATCACCGGCCCTGCCCCCAGCCGCACATCACCGCGATGCCCCATGTCAGGCGTATCGGTCGCCAGTGCCAGATCGAGCTGGATGCAGATGTCGGGCTGCAGCACCTGAGCCGCCGTCACGGCCCCGCGCAGGTTGAATTCCTCCAGAACGGAGAAGACGAGGTGGATTGTCGGGAGATCGCGCAGCTCCCTTGTCGCCCGCGCCAGTTCCAGCATGATGGCGCAGGCCGCCCGGTCATCGACGGAGGTGCCGCCGATCCGCCCGCCCGCCAGCTGCACCACATTTGGTGCATAGACGATGGGCGTCCCGATATTGATGCCCGCTGCCACCGCCTCCTCCGCGCTGCGGAAGCCGCAGTCGATGTAGAGCTCCTGGTAGGGTACCACGCGATATTTTTCTTCCGGCGTTGTGGCATGGTGGCTCTTGTTGGCGATAATGCCGGGCAGTGTCCTGCCCTGCCCAAGGCACAGCAGCACCTCATGCGCGGCCAGCGCGCGCTCCGGCACGCCGCCCACGCGCTCCGCCCGGATCACGCCCGAGGCCTCGATCTTGCGCACGATCAGCCCCAGCTGGTCCATGTGGCCGATCAGCATCACGGAGGGCAGCTTCGGGTTACCCTCGATGGTGGCGATGAGATTGCCCAGCATGTCCGTCCTGGAGGACAGCCCCAGCGCCTTCAGCTCCGCCTTGATGTAGCGGCGCACATTGCCCTCGAAGCCGCTGAGCCCCGGGATCATCATCAGGGCTTCCGTCCAGCACTTGATCCTGTCCCGCATGCTCAATCGCCCCGCGCCTTGCGGGCCTTGTCCATGAAGTCCTTCGCGCGCGCCGGGTCAACGGCGTTCCAGGTGTTGCCGTCAACCTTCAGCGAAGAGCCCACGACGCAGCCATCGGCAATCTTCAGCACATCCCCAACGGTCGCATGCTTCACGCCTGTGTTGGCCAGCACCGGCACATCCGGCACCACGCGCTTCACCGCCTCAAGGTCGGAGAGGGCTGCAGCCTCGCCCGTGATCACGCCCGAGACGAGGATCGCATCGGGGATCGAGGAGAACACCGCACTGCGCGCCCGGTCGGGCAGGCTCCGCTGGTCCAGCGACCAGGCGAATTCGGCGGAGATGTTGTACATCAGCGCCAGGTCCTTGCGGCCCAGCCGGTCGCGGTAGCGCATGGCGGCGCCGGCGTCGGGCAGCCACATCCCCATGTCTGAGGCATGGGTGCCGGTGAAGATCTCGCGCGCGAAGGAGGCACCCGTTGCGGCGCCGAGCGCCACGGTGGCCATCGGGTCCCACAGCACGTTCACGCCGAATGGCACGGTGATCTCGTGGCGCACCTGGCCGATGATATAGGCCATGGTGGCGGTCGAGGCGGTATCGACCTTGAACTCGTAAGGGCGGTCGTTCTCATTGCCGAACATCACGGCATCGACGCCCGCATCCTGCAGCGCCTTCAGGTCCTTGCGCACGCCATCGAGCAGACCGGCGAGGCCGGCTTCCGCATCATGCAGCGGTGAGCCGGGTAGCGCCCCGAAATGCACCATGGCGATGACGGGCTTCCTGGTGTTGAAGATCGTTTCGAACTTGCCGGGCATCCCGGTTTCCCCCATTTGTTTTGAATCGTGGATTTTTCCACCCAAATTGCTAACGGAAGCGCTGCACTCCCGCAAGCTGAGAGGCCATGACTTGACGACATCCACCACCCGCTTCGCCTATGCCACCCGCCTCAACGGCTTCAAGGCCGATGCGGCAAAAGTCTGGCCGGGGCGCAACCGCATCACCGCGCTGGACCTGATCGGGCGGGCGGCGACCGTTCCAGGGCTTTCTGCCGTGGATTTCAACTTCCCCGACCATCTCGAAGGCACAAGCCCGCGGGAGATCCGTTCCACCCTCGACAGCCTCGGCATCAGCCTCAACGGCTTCGCCATGCGCTACTATTCCGACCCCGGCTTCAAGAAGGGCGCCCTCTCCCACCCGGACCTCGCGATCCGCGCCAAGGCCCTCGATCTGACACTCCGCGGCATCGATGCCATGGCGGAAGCCGGCGGCGGCCTGATGACGCTTTGGCTCGGCCAGGACGGCTTCGACTATTCCTTCCAGGCCGATTATCTCAGGCTCTGGGACGAGACGGCGGACGCACTCGGCACGATTGCCGCCCACAATCCGGCGATCGACATTTCGATCGAATACAAGCCCAACGAACCGCGCGCCTTCAGCCTGCTGCCGGATGTGGCCACCACCCTGCTCATGGTCGCTGACGTCGGCGCGAAGAACATGGGTGTCACGCTCGATTTTGCCCACGTGCTCTATGCCGATGAAATGCCGGCCTATGCGGCAGCCCTCATCCACCGCCGCAGCCGCCTGCTCGGCGTTCACCTCAATGATGGTTATGCCAAGCGTGACGATGGCCTGATCGCCGGCAGCGTGCATGTGATCCAGACGCTCGAACTGCTCTACACGCTGGAGAAGCTGGGCTACGACAAGGCCATTTACTTCGACACGTTTCCGGATGCCGTCGGCCTCGATCCCGTGTCGGAATGCTCCGCCAACATCTCCGCCGTCGAAGGCATGTGCCGCGTGCTGGATCGTCTCAGGGGAAATGTTGCCCTCGACCAGGCCATCGCCGCGCAGGATGCCGTGGCGAGCCAGCGCATCCTTCACACAGCTCTTTATGGTGCCGCATGATCGACGTTACCGTGATCGGCAGCCTGCATCTCGACATCATGGTGAAGGCTCCCCGCCTGCCGCAGCGCGACGAGACGCTGCCGGGCTCCTCCTGGCATTACAAATGCGGTGGCAAGGGCGGCAACCAGGCGGTGGCCGCCGCCCGCTCCGGCGCGAAGACGGCCTTCGGCGGCCAGACGGGCAGCGATGACTTCGGCAGCCGTCTGCGCGCCAATCTCGCCGCGGCCGGCGTCGATGTCTCCCATGTCGATACCGACCCCGATCATGGCAGCGGCATGAGCGTCGCCATCAGCGAGGATGCGGGCGAATACGGCGCGGTGGTCGTTTCCGGCGCCAACCTGACGATCGATCCCAAGGCCATCGAAACCCGGTGGGAAAAGCTGTGGCACACCAAGGTGATGCTGCTGCAGAACGAAATCCCGGAGGCCGTGAGCCTCACCGCCGCACGAAACGCCCACAGGAACGGCGCGCTCGTCATCCTCAACGCGGCGCCCGCGCGTGACATGTCCCCGGTGTTCATGAACCTCATCGATGTCCTCGTGGTGAACAGGGTTGAGGCCAAGATGCTGTCTGGCACGGACGATCCCGACCGCGCCCTGTCAACCCTTCACACGCCACGGCGCCACGTGATCCTCACCCGCGGCGCCGAGGGGCTGTCATTGATGACAAAAGGCGGCGTGCGGACCGATTTTCCCGCTCTCCCGGTCAAGCTCGTCTCCAGCCATGGGGCAGGCGACTGTTTCTGCGGCACGCTCGCCGCCCGGCTTGCGGCAGGCGACGATCTCAGCTTCGCGTGCCGTTTTGCATCCGCCACGGCGGGACGCTTCGTTTCAAGACCTGGCTGAGGCGTCACACCTCGAGGGACTTCCGCAATGAGGCCGCGCCCCATTGCAGCAGGTCGACATCAACCGCGGCGGCGAGGAAGGTGAAGCCGAGGCTCTGGTAGGTTCTGATCACCTCGGCACTGCCGCCGAAGGCACCGGCCACCAGCCCGTGGCGGCGGGCCGCGTCAGACACCTTGCGCATGGCCGCGAGCGTCTCCTGGCCGAGCTTGTCGATCCCCGCCCCGCGCGACAGCGTGATCGAGAGATCGGACGGGCCCACGAACAAGCCGTCCAGCCCGGGCGTGGCGGCGATGTCCTCCACGTTCTGGAGGGCCTCCACGGTTTCGACCATGGCGAAGACCATGGTCATGCGGTTGGCCTCCCGCAGGTACTCTGACGGGGCAAGGCCGGACGCCTGAAGGGCGGTGTAGCCGCCCCAGCTCCGCGCGCCCATCGGCGGGTACTTTGCGGCCCGGACCAGCGCCTCAGCCTGGGCGCGGGTGTTGACCATGGGCGAAATCACGCATACCGCGCCTGCGTCAAAGGCCTGGCCGGGAATGGCCGGATCGTTCCACAGGCTGCGCACCAGCGCCGGGCGCCCGGCGGCATTGATCGCCGCGATCATGGGGACGGCATCCGAAAAGCCGATCATGCCGTGCTGCATGTCAAGGCAGACGCCATCGAAGGGAAGCCTGGCCAGCTGGGCGGCAAGGGCGGCCGAAGGCACGGACATCCACGAAAACAGAAACGGCTCGCCGGTGGCGAGCCGCTGTCTCAGGTCGAAATGTGCTGCCGCCACTTAGGAGGCTGCCTTGATCTGCTCGATCGCCTTGGCCATCAGCTCGTCCATGGTGCGGCGGATCTGGTGGTCGGACTGCTCAACTGACTTTGCGTCAAAATCCGCACGAACCTTGCGGAACACGTCGTCGTCGCCTGCCTCCTGGAAATCGGCCATCACAACCGACTTGGCATAGGCGTCAGCCTCCTCGCCGGAGAGGCCGAGCTTCTCGGCAGCCCACTGGCCGAGAAGCTTGTTCCGTCGGGCCGCTGCCTTGAATTGCAGCTCCTCGTCCATTGCGAACTTCTTCTCGAAACCCTCTTGCCGCTTGTCGAAGGTGGTCATGCATCTCTCCCGTTCTTTACCCGAGCCTTGAATTAGCCACCCCGGCTGGCCAAATCAACTGAACAAACAGACATTGTGCAGCGCACCACGTTCGGTTAATGACGCCTTCAAACGCTTGGGGAAACAAGCCGCCCGGGCAGGAACAGAACTGGCGCAAACTGCCATCCGGGTCTAAGGATTCGGAGGTGGATTGGGAATTTGATGAGGATTTTTCAAATGAACAGCAGGCGCACCCGAATCTACGAAGGTAAGGCAAAAATCCTTTATGAAGGTCCGGAGCCCGGCACCATCATCGTCCATTTCAAGGACGACGCCACCGCCTTCAACGCCCAGAAGAAAGCCGTGATCGAAGGCAAGGGCGTCCTCAACCAGCGCATTTCCGAATTCATCTTCACCCGGCTGAACGAGCTTGGCCTTCCCACCCACTTTATCCGCTCGCTCAACATGCGGGAGCAACTCGTGCGCGAGGTTGAAATCGTGCCGCTGGAAGTTGTGGTGCGCAACGTCGCCGCCGGGTCGCTCGCCAAGCGGCTGGGGCTGGACGAGGGCCACCAGCTGCCCCGCTCCATCATCGAATTCTACTACAAGAACGACCAGCTGGGCGATCCCATGGTCTCGGAAGAGCACATCACGGCCTTCAACTGGGCATCCCCCCAGGAGATCGACGACATGATGCACATGGCCATCCGCATCAACGACTTCATGTCGGGCCTCTTCCTTGGGATTGGCATCAAGCTCGTCGACTTCAAGATCGAGTT
>CAIYXE010000472.1 GCA_903930095.1 uncultured Hyphomicrobiales bacterium | reverse complement strand
GAAGTATCTCACGCAGAAGGAAGCGGACGGCTCCTACACCATCCCCAAGATCATCTATTCCGACGCCTATGCGTCTGAGATGGTGCAATACGCCGACCTGATCCTGCCCGACACCACCTCTCTTGAGCGCTGGGACTGCATCTCGCTGCTCGACCGCCCGATCTCGGAGGCCGATGGCCCCGCCGACTCGATCCGCCAGCCTGTCGTCGAAACTGACCGCGACGTGCGCCCCTTCCAGACCGTGCTGCTGGACCTTGGCACAAGGCTCGGCCTTCCGGGCATGACGCGCACCGACGGCTCCCCGCGCTATCCCGGCGGGTACCCGGACTATATCGTGAACCATGAGCGCGCCCCCGGCATCGGTCCGCTTGCGGGCTTCCGCGGGCCCAACGGCCGCGCGCAAGGGCGTGGCACGCCCAACCCGGAGCAGTTGCAGCAGTATATCGATAATGGCTGCCACTGGTTCTACGAGCTGCCCGATCACATGAAGTACTACCGCCATGTGAACTGGGCCTATCTCGACTGGGCCACCTTCTTCGGCTTCATCGGCAAGCCGGAGCCCGTCATCCACCAGCTCTATTGCGAACCCTTGCAGAAGTTCCGCCTCGCAGCCCAGGGCCACGGCAAGGTTCTTCCGCCTACGGAGCATCGTGATCGCGTCGCCACCTATTTCGATCCCATCCCTTTCTGGTATCCGCCCTTTGAGGGCGAGATGGTCTCGGAGGCGGAATACCCCATGCATGCGGTCACGCAGCGGCCAATGGCCATGTACCATTCCTGGGGCTCGCAGAACGCCTGGCTCCGCCAGCTCCTCGGCCGCAACTGGCTCTATATGGCGCGCGAGATGGCTGGAAAGCTCAAGATCAGCGATGGCGACTGGGTCACCGTCACGTCGCACCACGGAAAGATCAAGGCGCAGGCCAAGCTCATGGATGGCGTCAATCCCGAAACCGTCTGGACCTGGAACGCCATCGGCAAGCGCTCCGGCGCGTGGAACCTTGAGCCTGGTGCGGATGAGTCAAGCAAGGGCTTCCTGCTCAACCACCTCATCTCTGAGCTCCTCCCCGAACGCGAGGGCGGCTACCGCTTCTCCAACAGCGATCCCGTCACCGGACAGGCCGCCTGGTATGACCTCCGCGTCCGCGTCGAGAAGGCATCCGACCAGGAAGGCATCAGCGAGCCGCAGTTTGCAACCATGAAGACGCTCGCGAGGGTGAAATGACATCGCTTCCGCCACCGTCGGCAAAAAAGCTCGGTCTCGTCATTGATCTCGACACCTGTGTCGGCTGCCAGGCCTGCGCCACCTCCTGCAAGGAGTGGAACACGCAAGGCTATTCCGCACCGCTCAACGATGTGAATGCCTATGGCTCGGACCCTTCAGGCACCTGGCTCAACCGCATTCACGGCTATGAGGTGAAAGAGGAGGGGCAGGCGCAGTCGCGCATCGTCAACTTCCCGCGCTCCTGCCTCCATTGCGAGGAGCCGGCCTGCGTCACCGTCTGCCCCACGGGTGCAAGCTACAAGCGTGCCGAAGACGGCATCGTGCTGGTCAATCCCGAAACCTGCATCGGCTGCAAGCTCTGTTCCTGGGCCTGCCCTTATGGCGCGCGTGAATATGACGAGAGCCATGGCGTGATGAAGAAATGCACGCTCTGTGTTGACCGCATCTACAACGAGAATTTCGAGCCGGAAGACAGGCAGCCCGCCTGCGTCAAGGCCTGCCCCACGGGTGCCCGCCACTTCGGCGACTTGGGCGATGCTAACTCCAAGGTCTCGCAGCTCGTCGCCGAGCGCGGCGGTTATGACCTGCTACCCGAGATGGGCTACCAGCCCGTGAACAATTATCTCCCGCCCCGCGCCCGCCGCGACGCCACGACGAGCGCGCCCGAGGCGCTGCCCCGGCCCGACGGCTCCGCCTTTGACCGCCTCTTCCAGTGGGCGGACAAGGTGCTCTCGCCCAAGAAGGCATCCGCTCGCGCCAATGAACCCGACCATTCCGGAAAGCTCG
>CAIYXE010000471.1 GCA_903930095.1 uncultured Hyphomicrobiales bacterium | reverse complement strand
GGGCCAGTTGTAGCTGCGGCCATTGACGGTGACGGTTTTCATCAGTGTACGGTCTTTCTTGTTGAATGCCTCTCCCCCGCCGGGGGAGAAGGAAGGGTGAGGGGGTGGTGCAGCACGGGAACTGCCAGACGGGAGTGCGTGGCCGGCACCCCCTCACCCCTGCCCTCTCCCCCACTGCGTGGGGGCGAGGAATAGACTTGCTTATCCTTCCAACGGTGACAGGTCGGTGACCCTCATCTCCGCCAGCACCTCGGCGATGGCCTTCAGCACGCCCGTCATCACCTTCTCATCCACCTTGCCGATGGTGCCGATGCGGAAGGAGGGGCGCTTGGTGAGCTTGCCGGGGTAGATGGCGAAGCCGCGGCGGCGGAGCTCCTCGTAGAACTGCTCGAAATCGAAATTGGGATCGCGCGGGGTGAGGAAGGTCTGGATGATCGGGCCTGCCTCATTGTCGGACAGCAGCGTTGCGAAGCCCATGGCGCGCATGCCGCGGATGAGGATATCCGCATTGCGGCGGTAGCGGCCGCCACGGGCCGGAACGCCGCCCTCCTCGGCGTGCTCCTTCATCGCCTGGTGGAAGGCGACGAGCGCGTGGGTGGGTGGCGTGAAGCGGAACTGGCCGTTGGCCTCCAGCCCCTTCCATTGCTCGTAGAGGTCCAGCACCACGGAATGGCTCATGCCCTTGGAGGCCACCAGCATGTCGCGCTTGACCAGCACGTAGGAGAAGCCGGGAACCCCCTCGATGCACTTGTTGGAGGAAGAGACCATGACGTCGTAGCCGTCCTTCATGTCGAGCGGCAGGGCCCCGAAGGAGGACATGGCATCAACCATGACCAGCTTGCCGCGCGCCTTCGCGGCATGCGCGATCTCGGCGATCGGGTTGACGATGCCTGACGTGGTCTCGCAGTGGATGACCCAGACATGGCTGATGGTGGCATCGGCGTCGAGGGCGGCGGCCACCTCCTCTGCCGAGGGTGCGGCGCTGTCGCCCTTGTCGATCTTGGCCACGGGACGGCCAAGGCGGGCGAGGATCGCCGCGGCGCGGTCACCATAGGCGCCGTTGGCGATAACGAGCGTCTTCGCATCCGCCCTGGGGCAGAAGCTGCCAAGCGCCGCCTCGATGGCGAAGGTGCCGGAGCCCTGCATGATGACGCATTCATAGGACCCGTCACAACCCGCCAGATCGAGCAGGCCCTGGCGGATTTCGGCCACGACGCGGCGGAACTCGATATCGCGCGAGCCCCAGTCGGCCAGCATCGTGGCCTTGACGGAGCGCGAGGTGGTGAGGGGGCCGGGGGTGAGCAGATAGGGCATGTCTTCCTGGCCGGGCGGGCCATCGAAGCGGCTGTTCATCTTGTCCATGGATTACATCCTTGCGAAGCGGACTCGAAAATGGCGGCTTGACCCCCATCAGTCAAATCGTATGTTCTTATGCAGTACATAAGTTAGACAGATATGCGACACGCCCAGCTCAAGGCTTTTCATGCGGTGGCAGTCCACGGCGGCTTCTCGCGCGCGGCGGAGGCGCTGGGCCTTACCCAGCCCGCCGTTTCCGACCATGTGCGGAAGCTGGAGGAGACCTACGGCGTGCAGCTGTTCACACGCGCGCCGGCAGGGGCCGCGCTCACCGGCATGGGCCGCAAGCTGTTCGCCATCGCCGAGCGCCAGTTCGAGGCGGAGACGGAGGCGATGGAGCTTCTCTCCCGCGGGCGCACGCTGGAGGAGGGCCAGCTCACCATCGGGGCGGATGCGGCCTCGCACATCCTGCCGGAACTCGCCCGCTTCAGGCTGAAGCACCCGAAGCTGGCGGTGCGGCTGGTGACGGGGAATTCCGCACAGCTGCTGAAGCGGCTCGAGGATTTCTCGATCGACATCGCGGTGACGGCCGAGCGGCCGCCGGAACCCTCCTTCCTGTCGCGGCGGCTGCGGAGCGACAGGCTGGTGGCGGTGGTGCAGCGCTCCTCGCGCCTGTCCAGGCTGACGGAGGTGGCCTTCACCGAACTCGTGCGGCTGCCGCTGATCCTGCGCGAGGAAGGGTCGATGACGCGCAAACTGCTGCTGGCAGAGGCGGCAAGGCGCGGAATCACGCTCTCAGCCACGATCGAGATCGAGAGCCGTGAGGCGGCGCGCGAGGCGGCGGCACAGGGGCTGGGGCTCGCCATCATGTCAGAGGGTGAACTCGTGCCCGATGGCAGGCTCGCCGTTCTGCACATTCCGGATTGGGAGACCGAAATGGAGGAATGGATGATCTGCCTCAGATCACGCAGCGCGCTGCATGTGATCCGCTCCTTCTTCGGGAGCGAGTGACGAGGCAAGCGGGAACTTGCCTCACCCCGCGCCAGGCCCCATAGTCTCCGCCAGCTGGCAAAGGAGCACTCGGACATGTTCGGCTATAGTCTTCTGGGCCTCGCCATCCTCATCGGCGGTTATCTGGTCTGGGCCTACAATGGGCTGGTCAAGAACAAGAACCTTGTGGAGGAAGGCTGGAGCGGCATCGACGTGCAGCTCCGGCGCAGGGCGGACCTGATCCCCAACCTGATCGAGACGGTGAAGGGCTATGCCGCGCATGAGGACAAGCTGTTCCACGACATCGCGGAGCTGCGGGCGAAATCGATCGCGGGCGGCACCGTGGCCGAGCAGTCCGCCGTGGGCCAGGCGATGAGCCAGGCCCTGGGCCGGCTGTTCGCCGTCGCCGAGGCCTATCCGGAGCTCAAGGCGGACGCCAATTTCCGCGACCTGCAGGACAAGCTCTCTCACATCGAGGACGAGATCCAGCTGTCCAGGCGCTATTACAATGGCGCGGTGCGCAACCTCAACACCATGATCGAGAGCTTCCCGTCGAACATCGTGGCGGGCCAGTTCAACTTCCAGAAGGCGGAGTTCTTCGAAATCGGCGACGCCGCGGCGCGCGAGGTGCCGAAGGTGGATTTCAAGACGCGCTGAGATGCGTAAGCTTCTCGCCCTCGCCATCGGACTGCTGCTGGCGCTGAGCCTGCCCGCGCAGGCGGAGGAGCGCATCTCGCAGTTCAACAGCGATGTTACCGTCAATCACGACGGCTCGGTGGACGTGACGGAGACGATCGTCATCAACGCCGGGGGAAACCAGATCCGCCACGGCATCTACCGCGATTTCCCCACGACCTATGGCGACCGGCAGGGACAGCGGGTGATCGTGGGCTTCGATGTCCTCGCGGTGAAGCGGGACGGCCGCCCGGAGCCCTATGTGCTCGAAGGCTTGAGCAATGGAACGCGGATCAAGATCGGCGACAAGGACGTGTTCCTCGAGGACGGGCCGCACCGCTATGAGATCAGCTATCGCACCACGCGGCAGATCGGCTTCTTCGAGACATATGACGAGCTCTTCTGGAACGTCACCGGCAATGGCTGGGACTTTCCCATCGACCGCGCGGACGTGACGATCAGGCTGCCGCCCGGCGCGAATATTCGTCAGCACGCGGAGTATACGGGCCCGCAGGGCAGCACGGAGAATGACTCCCGTGTCATGACCGCGGCAGGCGAGGTCTTCCACGCGGAAACGACGCGGGGACTTTTGTCCAACGAAGGCTTCAGTGTGGCGGTGGGCTGGCAGAAGGGCATCGTTGCGCCGCCAACGGACAGCCAGAAATGGGGCTGGTGGATTTCGGACAATGCCGGGTTCTTCGTGCTGGCGCTGGGGCTTCTCGTCTCGTGCGGATACTTCCTCTACGCATGGAACAAGGTGGGGCGTGATCCTGCCGGGGGCACCATCATACCGCTGTTCACGCCGCCGGACGGGCTGGGCCCGGCCTGCGTGCGCTATGTCACGCGCTATGGCGCCGACGACAAGGCTTTCGCGGCGGCACTCGTCGGACTGGCGGTGAAGGGCCACCTCACCATCGCCGACGACGAAGGGAGCTTCACCATCACCAAGCTGGCCGGGCCCGCCAACGGCAAGGCGCTGACCATCTCGGAGCGCGCGCTCTTCGCAGCCCTGCCATCAGGTAGCACGGCGCTGAAGCAGGCGAACCATGCGCAGGTTGGCGCTGCCAGGCGCGCGCTGGAAAGCGCCCTGAAGCAGGAATATGAGGGCAAGGTCTTCCTGCGCAATCTGGGCTGGTTCGCGGCGGGCCTGGCCCTCTCGGTCGTCTGCCTGCTGATCGGCGCACTGCTGCTGCCGCCGGAGGACGGCTTGACCGGTCTCTTCGCCATCGGCTGGACCGGCGTGTGGTGGGGCGTGATCCTGACCATGGGATGGGCCTCGCTCAAGGGCGTCATCGTGGCGCGGGGGCTGTGGCGGAAGATCTCCTCACTGTTCGGGCTGGTGTTCCTCATTCCCTTCGTCGGTGCGGGGCTCGCCATCCCGGCAATGTTCCTGTTCCAGGGAGGACTTTCCCCTTCCCTCTGGGTACTGCTCGGCACCGCCGCGCTGCTTGGACTGATCAACGTGATCTTTTACCAGCTGCTGCGCGCGCCGACCGAGATGGGGCAGAGACTCATCGACCAGATCGAGGGTTTCCGCCTCTTCCTTTCCACCGCCGAGGAAGAGCGCCTCAAGGTGCTGCACCCGCCGGAGAAGACGCCGGAACTGTTCGAACGCTACCTTCCCTATGCGCTGGCACTCGACTGCGAGAATGAATGGAACGCCAAGTTCGCCGCCGTGCTGGCAGCCGCGGCGGCAGCAGGGGCTGCGGCACCCCTCTGGTATTCCGGCAGCCACTGGGGCGGTGGCTTTACCGACAGCCTGGGCCGCGGGCTTGCGTCCAGTGCGGCAGCGTCATCGACAGCACCTGGCCGCAGCTCCGGCTCGGGCGGGGGTGGATTTTCCGGCGGCGGCGGTGGCGGCGGGGGCGGCGGCGGCTGGTAGAGGCGGCCAGGGGAACCGCAATCCGGAGAAATCGATCCTCTCCTCCGTTGGGGAGAGGAGTGCCTGGCATGGTGCGAAGGGCATTTACCCTTCCAGCGACTCGCGCTTCATTTCGAGTTCGAGCCATTGCTCCTCGGCGGCGGCGAGTTCATCGCGCACGCTGCTGAGCCGTGACACGGCTTGCTCGAAGGCCTTGGGATCACGCGTGAACAAGGCGGCATCAGCAAGTTTTGCCTCGAGTGTTGCGATCTCGCTCTCGAGCTTCTTCATGGTGGCGGGGAGCGTTTCGAGGGCGTGCTTTTCCTTGAAGGAGAGCTTGCGCTGGGCCTGGGGCGGTGCTGCGGCGGCTTGCGGAGACGGCGCCTTTGCCGCCTCCGCCTTCAGCTTGCGCGCTTCAACACCCAGGCCGCGCTGGGTGACCATGTCGGAATAGCCACCCGCATATTCCGTCCATTTGCCGTCACCCTCCGCCATCAGCACGGAGGTGGCGCAGCGATCAAGGAAGTCACGGTCATGGCTGACGAGCAGGATGGTGCCCTGATAGTCTGCCAGCATCTCCTGCAGCATATCCAGCGTTTCGAGGTCGAGGTCGTTGGTTGGCTCGTCGAGGACCAGAAGGTTCGAGGGCTTGGCCAGTTCACGCGCCAGGATCAGCCGCCCGCGCTCGCCGCCGGAGAGCACGCTGACCGGTGTCCTCGCCTTTTCCGGCGGAAAAAGGAAGTCCTTCATGTAGCTGATGACGTGCTTCGTCTCGCCATTGACGGTGACGGAGGAGCCGCGGCCATCGGTGATGACATCCGACAGCGTGGCGTTGGGATCGAGGCTCTGGCGGCTCTGGTCCAGTGTCACCGTCTGGAGATTGGTGCCGAGGCGGATCGCGCCAGAGTCAGGTTCCAGGGCGCCGGTCAGGAGCTTGATGAGGGTTGTCTTGCCTGCGCCATTGGGGCCGACGATGCCGAGCCTGTCACCCCGCATGATGAGGAGATCGAGATTGGCCACGATGGGCCTTCCGCCGAAGCTCTTGGAGATGCCCTTGGCCTCCGCCACGAGCTTGCCCGAGAGATCGCCCGAGGAGGAGGCCATGCGCACGCCGCCCAGGCTTCCCACATGTTCCTTCCGCTCCTTGCGGAGCGAGGCCAGAAGATCAACACGGCGCATGTTGCGCTTGCGCCTGGCGGTGACGCCGTAGCGCATCCAGTGCTCTTCCTGCTCGATGCGCTTGGCGAGCAGCACCTGTTCGGCTTCTTCCTTGGCCAGCACCTCGTCACGCCAGGTTTCGAAATGGGCGAAGCCGCGCTCCAGCCGGCGGGAGGCGCCGCGATCGAGCCAGACGGTGCGGTTGGTGAGGGAGTCGAGGAAGCGCCGGTCATGGCTGATGAGCACGAAGGCGGAGCGCAAGGACTTGAGTTCAGCTTCCAGCCATTCGATGGCGGGCAGATCGAGGTGGTTGGTGGGCTCATCGAGGAGCAGGATGTCAGGCTCGGGTGCAAGGGTGCGGGCGATGGCCGCGCGGCGGATCTCGCCGCCCGAGAGGCGCTTGGGCTCCTCATCGCCGGTGAGGCCAAGCTCGCGCAGCAGATAGGTGCAGCGGTGCGGATCATCCGCCGGGCCCAAACCGCTCTCCACATAGTCGCGCACGGTGGCGTGGGCTGTGAGGTCAGGCTCCTGCGGGAGATAGCGGATGGTGGTGCCGGGCTGCAGCCAGCGTTCGCCATGGTCTGGCTCGATCATGCCGGCGGCGATCTTGAGGAGCGTCGACTTGCCCGAGCCGTTGCGCCCGACAAGCGCCACGCGCTCACCCTCGGCCACCGCGAGTTCAGCGCTTTCAAGGATAGGACGGCCGCCGAAGGTGAGGCCGATGTTGCGGAGATGAAGGAGAATCCTGCTCATGAGGGCTGGGGTCTAGCGCATCGGGAGGCCCGCTGGAAACAATTCTCCCTCTCCCCCGGAGGGGGAGGGGGATGATTAGCGGCTGTCGCCCAGATAGGCATCGAGGCCCGGCAGATCCGTTGCGGCGAAGAGGTCCGCCGTGGGGCGGAGCGCCAGGATGCGGCCGTTCTCGAGATAGGCGGTGTGGGTCGCGGCGTGGTGGGCATCCTCCGGCTGGTGGGTGACCATGATGACGGTCATGTGGCGGGCCTGCTGCATGGCCTTGACGAGGTCCAGCATGTCACGCCGGAGCGCCGGGCCCAGGGCGGCGAAGGGCTCGTCCAGCAGCAGCACGGGCCTGTCACGCACCAGGGCGCGGGCGATGGCGACGCGCTGGCGCTCGCCGCCCGACACGTCGCCAGGCTTTCGGTGGGCAAGCGCCAAGAGGCCCACCTCGGCGAGGGCTGCATCAACGCGCTGCGCCTGGGCCGCATCGAGCGACAGGGAGGGGGAGATGCCGAGGCCCACGTTCTGCCTGAGGTCCAGGTGGGCGAAGACGTTGTTGTCCTGGAAGAT
>CAIYXE010000470.1 GCA_903930095.1 uncultured Hyphomicrobiales bacterium | reverse complement strand
GGGATGGACAAGGTGACGGCGGACGTGGGAGAGTTCCTGCGTGCCGGGGAACCGGTCGGCGAAATGGGGTCCGGCCCTGCTTCCGTCACACTTTTCGGTGAAGTGGTGCAAGACGGACGGCCGGTGTTGTATATAGAATTCAGAAACAGCACAGAGGCCGTCGATTCCGGTCCCTGGTGGATTGGCGGTTTGAAAGAGGCGCGTGGATGATGAAGAATTCCCGGTTGCAGAATTTCGGTCTGGTCTTGGCGGGCGCGGTGTCCGCCTCGCTCCTGTGGCATGCCTTCGGCGTGGCGGGGGCAACCTCCAATGCCGACACATACAAGCAACTGAACCTGTTCGGCGACGTGTTCGACCGCGTGCGGGCGGACTATGTGGAAGAGCCCGACGAGGGCAAGATGATCGAGGCGGCCATCAATGGCATGCTGACCTCGCTCGACCCGCATTCGAGCTTCATGAACCGGAAGCAGTTCCAGGACATGAGCGTGCAGACGCGGGGCGAGTTCGGCGGCCTCGGCATTGAGGTGACGATGGAGAACGGCCTCGTCAAGGTGGTGGCGCCCATCGATGACACGCCCGCCAAGCGCGCCGGCGTCATGGCCAATGATTTGATCACCAAGATCGACGGCGTCGAGATCCAGGGCATGACCCTGAACGAGGCGGTCGACAAGATGCGCGGCAAGATCGGCACTGACATCGTGCTGACCATCCAGCGCGAGGGCAAGGAACCCTTCGAGCAGAAGCTGACGCGTGACCGCATCCGCGTCCAGTCGGTCAAGTACAGCATCGAGAACAACGACATCGGCTATATCCGCATCGCCTCCTTCACGGAGCAGACGCAGGAAGGCCTCGAGAAGGCGATGGATCACTTCCGCACCACGCTGGGCGACAAGGCCAAGGGCTACATCATCGACCTGCGCAACGATCCGGGCGGCCTGCTCGACATGGCGATCTCCGTATCCGACAGCTTCCTCGACCGCGGCGAGATCGTGTCCACCCGCGGGCGCCACGCCAACGAGACGCAGCGCTTCAACGCGACCAGGGGCGACCTCGCCAACGAGAAACCGGTCGTCGTGCTGATCAATGGCGGCTCGGCCTCCGCCTCCGAAATCGTGGCGGGAGCGCTCCAGGACCACAAACGCGCCACGCTGATCGGGACGCGGAGCTTCGGCAAGGGATCGGTGCAGACCATCATTCCGCTGGGCACCGAAGGCGCCCTGCGCCTGACCACGGCGCGCTACTACACGCCCGCCGGCCGCTCCATCCAGGCCAAGGGCATCGATGCCGACATCGTGATCGAGCAGGAACTGCCGCCGGAACTCCAGGGCAAGGACGTCTCGACCGAGGGCGAGGCCGGGCTTCGCGGCCACCTGTCCAACGAGACGGGCGGCGAGGAAGGCGGCGGCTCCTCGGCCTATGTCCCCGAGGACCGGACCAAGGACATGCAGCTCAAGGCGGCGATCGACTTGCTCAACGGCGTGAAGGTGGTTTCCAACGTGAAGCCCAAGGACGAAAAGGCCAACCCGGCCCCGGACACCACCGCGAACTGAGCTTCGCGCCCGATGGACCTCGGATCGCCGGGCCCTCGTGCCCGGCGATTTGCATTTGAGGCCACGCTTCAGGAACGGGAAGCAATGTCAACTTTGGCGTTTGGGTTAACAGGGTGTTAACGGTTCGGCGGCGAAATTCGTCCCAGTCCGAATCACGCAGACACCAAAGCCCTGAAGATGCCACGCGACGAACTGCGAAAGCCCTTGCGGAAGCGAAGCCTGAGAGAGCGGCTGCTGTCTCGGCGGCCGAGCCTGTTCGCCCTTGCCGCCATGTCTCTCGTGGCGGTCTTCCTGGCGGGCGGCACCTGGCTGCTCACGACGCCCAGGCCACTGGCGGGCGAACCCGTGGTGGTCGCCGCCATTCCCCCCGTTGCCGAACTCGCGACCGCATCGACAAGCCTCACCGGGGAAACGGATGAAGCCGTCGAGGAGGAGGATGCCCCGGCAGAGAATGTCGAGGCGGTGATCGACCAGAGCGCGGCGGAGATCAAGGTCTTCGACCAGGCGGCGCCGGAACGGCAGGAATACCAGGATGAGGCCATCGTCTTCATCGCGCCCTCGAGGCCGCTCGCCAGCGCGCCCATTGCCGACGTGACCGAGACGACGGATGCCGGGCCGCTTCCGCGCGTCTCCGAGGAAGGCCGCAAGCCCTTCAATGTCTATGCGCAGGCGACGCCACTCTCGGTGAGCAGTTCCAGCCGGCCGAAGATCGCCATCGTCCTGGGCGGCATGGGGCTCAATGCGAAGCTGACGGCGAAGGCGGTTGACGCATTGCCCGGAGACGTCACGCTGGGCTTCGCGCCCTACGGGGAAAACCTGCAGGAGCAGGTGAACCGCGCGCGCGCCGAAGGCCATGAGATCATGCTGCAGGTGCCGATGGAACCCGTGGGTTTTCCCGCCGCCAACCCCGGCCCCAAGACGCTCATGAGCGATGCCTCGCCGCAGGAGAACGTCGAAGCGCTGCGCTGGCACATGAGCCGGTTTGCCGGCTATTCCGGGATCACGAACTACATGGGCGCGCGGCTGCTGATGAGCGAGGAGGCGCTGAAGCCGGTGCTGGCGGAGGTGCGCGCAAGAGGCCTCGTCTATCTGGAGGATGCGACGGTGAACCTCTCGGTCTCGCCCAAGGTCGTCGAGCAGGTGAGGCTGCCGATGCAGCGTGCGCAGATGGTGATCGATGCCGAGCCCACCGCACCCGCCATCGCCGAGGCGCTGCAACGGCTGGAACAGGAGGCGATCAGGAACGGCTCCGCCATCGCCACGGGCTCCGGCCTCGAGGTGACCATCGAAACAGTTGCCGAATGGGCCAAAACCTTGCAGGAGAAGGGCATATTGCTGGTGCCCCTGAGCGCCGCCTACAAGGGAAGAGCGACCTGATGACGAAGAACGGCGAAATCACCGAATACCGCCTTTGCGTGGGCGTGATGCTGCTGAATGCGGCAGGCCATGTGTGGATCGGGCGCCGCTACGACAAGGCGAATGAGGAAGGCGAAGGCCACTGGTGGCAGATGCCGCAGGGCGGCATCGACAAGGGCGAGGACGCGGCGGCGGCGGCACTTCGCGAACTCGCGGAGGAGACCGCCGTCACATCAGCCCATGTGATTGCGGAAGCCAGCCGCTGGTACAATTACGACCTGCCCGAACAGCTGATCGGCAAGTCCTGGAAGGGCAGATACCGCGGCCAAACGCAGAAATGGTTCGCGCTGCGCTTCACCGGCGATGACAGCGAGGTCAACCTCCATCCGCCGGGCCACTCTCAGGAATTCGACAAATGGCGCTGGGCGCCCATGGGCGAGGTCCTCGACCTGATCGTGCCGTTCAAGCGCCAGGTCTATGAGCAGGTGATTGCCGAGTTTCAGCATCTCGCGGGCTGAAGGTGACTTCACATCTGGCAAGCCGCGCCGAAGCTCAGTAAACAGCACCCATGTCGACCGCACAAATCATACAGCTGCTCATCACCCTCTTCGGCATCGCGCTCGCCATGATGGTGTTTCTGTTCGGACCCTTCGGCCTGGTCTGGAACACCGTGGCGGCGGTGGTGATCTTCGTCCTGGCGGGCGTGGCGGCAGGCTTCGCCTATGCGAAGCTGCAGGCCGGGCGAAAGGGCTAGACCCATGCCGCATGTGATCTTCGACTGCGACGGGG
>CAIYXE010000469.1 GCA_903930095.1 uncultured Hyphomicrobiales bacterium | reverse complement strand
TCGATCGTCATTCCCGCATCCTCAGCCATCTGGACCGTTGGGCGAACAGTGTCGAGTCGCGGCTGGATGACTTGGGGCAGGGCCTGCCTCAGCCCCGTGCCGGTGGCGAAGCAAACCTCGCCTCCCGCCGCCAGCGCCGCAAGGATTTCAGCAGCCTCTCCAACGCGCAGTTCCAGGCTCTCCTCGCCCGGCTTATCGGCGCCCGCGCCGCCTGAACAGCTCAGCCCTGGCTTGCCGCCGCCTCGGCGATGATCCAGTTGCGGAAGGCCTTGGTCATCGGCCGCTCCGCGGTATCGCGCCTGGTGATCAGGTGATAGGCGAACTGCGCCGGGCTCCGGAGTGCCAGTTCGAAGGGCTTGACCAGGCGCCCGGCGGCAAGGTCGTCACCCACCAGGGTTGAATCCCCCAGCGCCACGCCGTGGCCGTCGATGGCGGCTTGCAGCGCCAGCGATGTCTGGCTGAAATGCAGGCCGCGCGTGTCGTTGAAGTCCTTCACGCCCGCCGCCAGCATCCACATGCGCCAGTTGGGCCACACCGCACCCTGCGCCTCCCATTCGAGGTGGATGAGGGTGAACTGCAGCAGGTCCTTCGGCTCCCGCAGCGGCTTGGCGCCCTTGAGAAGCTCTGGCGCGCAGACAGGGAACAGCGTGTCGTGGAACAGTTTTTCCACCATCAGGCCAGGGTAGTTGCCATCGCCGAAGCGGATCGCCACGTCGATGTCCTCACGCTCGAAATCCAGCGGTTCGGAGGACACATCGATCCGCACATCCGCCCCCGGCATCGACTCGAGAAAGCGGTCCAGCCGCGGCACCAGCCACTTGGCGGCGATCGAGGGCGAAGCGGTGACGCGCACCTGGGTGGGGTTCTCCAGTTGCCGGATGCGCTGCAACGCCCGCGTCAGCCCCTCCAGCGCCTCGCCGATGGCGGGCTTCAGGATCATGCCCTGGCGGGTCAGCTGCATGTGGCGGCTGGTGCGCTGGAACAGCGGCACGCCGACCGCCTCTTCCAGTTCCTTGATCTGGTGGCTGACGGCGGCAGGCGTCACGTTCAGTTCCGCCGCGGCGCGGGTGAAGTTCAAATGTCTGGCGGAGGCGTCAAAGGCCTTGAGCGAGGCGAGGCCGGGAATGTGGCGCAACATGGGCGATCCTCAAGTTTCTCTTGAAGATTAACATAGAACTCCTCGTTTGTGTACTGTTCTGATGGCGCTTATCTATGGGAGCATAAACAAACGCATAAACAAAGTTGAAGAACATGACCTCCCGCACAGCCTCTGCCGCAACCCATGGCCCCCTCTGGACCGGCGTCGAAAACGCCCTCCGCCAGACGCTGCGGTCACTCACCGTTTCCGCTGCCGCTGACCCCTCCCTCGAGGTGATGGAGAGCGAGCAGGCCCGCATTCGCCGGTCGAGCCGCCACTGGCTCATCGGCTGACACGTCCTCTCCCCTGAAGGCCCCGGGGTAACAGCCGGGGCCCTTTTTTATGCGCCGCTGCGCGGGTGGCCTGCCGTGGTGCCACCGTCGATCTGCAGGGCAGAGCCGGTCATGAACCGTGCCTGTTCCGAAGCCAGATAGAGGATTGCCGTGGCGATCTCTTCCGGCCCGGCGATGCGGTTGAGCGGTGCGGAGGCCGCGAGCGCCGCCTCCGTGGCCTTCGGGTCTGCCGAGGCGTCGATCACGTCACGCCGCACCATGTCGGTGTCGACATAGCCGGGGCAGACGCAATTGATGCGCACATCCGGTGCAAGCTCGAGGGCGAGCGCGCGGGTGAGGTTCACGACGCCCCCCTTTGACGCGCAATAGACGGTAAGCCCGACCTCGCCGATGAGGCCCGCGTCGGACGCGAGGTTCACCACATTGCCCTTGGACGCGCGCAGATGGGGCAGGGCGGCCTGGGTGCAGAAGAAGGTGCCCTTCAGGTTGGTATCCAGCGTGTCGTCCCACACCGTTTCGGTCACGCTCTCGACGGGGCCGCCCCGGGCGATCCCTGCGCAATTGACCAGCACGTCCAGGCCCCCCAGGTCCCGCACGGCCATGGCGATCACCGCCCGGCACTGTTCGGCGCTTGCGACATCGCCGGGTGCTGCGACCGCCTTTATGCCGAGCAGGGCGATGGCCTTGGCCGTGGACCCCTCCGTACGGCCATTCACCGCGACGTGTGCCCCGGCTGCGAGGAAGGCCTCCACAGCCGCGCGCCCGATCCCGCGCGTACCGCCGGTCACGAGCACACGCTTGCCCGTGAAGTCGAAGCTCACTTGCCCTTCCATTGCGGCTTGCGCTTTTCCGCGAAGGCGCGCGCACCTTCCAGCTGGTCTTCGCTGGAATAGAGAATATCCACGGTCTTCAGCTTGCGCTTCGTCACCATGTCGAAGGCCTGCTGCACGGGCAGATGCGCTGTCTCGCGGGTGACTTCCTTGATGGCGGCGAAGACCAGCGGCGGGCCATCGGCCAATTGGTCCGCCACCGCGCGTGCGCGGTCCATGAGTTGATCCGCCGGAACGATCTCGTTGATGAGGCCCCAGTGCTTTGCTTCCTTGGTGTCGATGCGGCGGCCGGTGAACAGCATCTCCATCGCCACGTGATAGGGAATGCGGCGCGGCAGCTTGATCGAGGCGGCATCCGCCACCGTGCCCGAGTTGATCTCAGGGAGCGCGAAAGTCGCGTGCTCGGCGGCGATGATGATGTCACACGAGATCATGATCTCGAAGCCGCCGCCGAAGGCCAACCCATTCACCGCGCAGATGACGGGCTTGTTGAGGCCGGGAAGCTCCTGCAATCCGCCGAAGCCGCCCACGCCATAATCGGAATCGGGCGCCTCGCCTTCGGCTGCCGCCTTCAGGTCCCAGCCGGGGCAGAAGAATTTTTCGCCCGTGCCGGTGAGGATCGCCACGCGCAGATCCGGATCGTCCCTGAAGCCTGCGAAGATGTCGCCCATGACACGGCTCGTCGCGGCATCGATGGCATTGGCCTTGCCGCGCTCGATCCTGACTTCGAGAACGCGCCCGCGCCTGGTGACGTGGATCGGCCCGGTGTTCGACTCTTGAACGGTCATGGTGTCCTCATCTTGATGAGTGCGTCGACGGCGATAGCGCCGTCCTTGAGCACGAGCAGGGGATTGACGTCGACTTCCTCGACCAGCCCGCGATTTGCCTCGGCGAAGCGCGCCACGGCCTCAACAGCGGCAATCACCGCCTCCTGGTCACCCGACTTGCCGCGGAAGCCCTCGACCAGCGGCCAGACCTTCAGTGTACGGAGCGCGCGCTCGATCTCGCTGCGCGTGGTGGGCAGGATCAGTGTCACAGTATCCTTCAGCAACTCCGTCAGGATGCCACCTGCGCCGACGACCAGCGCTGTTCCGAACTGCGGGTCGGAGGTGAGGCCGATGATGAGTTCAGCCACCGCCCCCGTCACCATGCGCTCGACCAGCACGTCGGGCGCCAGTTCCGCCATGCGCCTGGCCGCTTCTTCCACCTCGGCGGCGGTCCTCAGGTTCAGCGCCACGCCGCCCGCTTCCGTCTTGTGGGCAATGGCTGCAGAAGAGACCTTGAGCGTCACCGGATAGCCAAGCTTTTCGGCGGCGGCGACGGCATCTTTTGCGGGGCACACGATACCCTCAGGCACGCGGAGCCCATGCTTTGCCAGCATCTGCTTGGCCGCAAACTCGCTGAACACATGCGCCTCGGAGCCTATCGCGAGGGGCGGCAGCATCTCCGGCGGTTCCTCGGTATGCGCCCAGTTGCGCCCGATGAAGGCTGCCGCCTCGAAGGCAGTCAGCGCATCGTCGAGCCCCATCATCGGGGCGACACCCAGATCCGAGAGTTCATCTGCCAGCGGAAGGGGCATGCCTTCGGAAAGCGAGGCGACCACCGCGGCGCGCGCACCCGTTGCCTGCGCCGCCGCCGCCATGGCGCGCGCCGTGGTGGCCCAGCTGTCAGGCTTCATCTTGGGGTGCGTGGGCGTATCGAGGATCACCATGCCAACATCGAAGCCACCCTTCAGAACCTCGGTGAAGGTGGCGATAAGCTTCTCCGGCTGGCCCCAGATGAAGGTGTGGTAGTCGAGCGGATTGTCGATGGCGACATACTCGTTGAGCGTTGCCGCAACGCGGGGCTTGGTTTCCGCGTTGAAGGGCGGGAAACTCACCTTCTTCTCCAGCGCCATGTCAGCGACCAGCGCCGCCTCGCCCCCCGAGCAGGAGAGGGAGACAAGCCGCGAGTCCGCAATCGGCCCGCCATTGTGCAGGAACTTCAGCGTCTCCGCGAAGGCCGAGACGGACTTCATCCGCGCGATGCCATAGCGCTCGAACAGCGCATCATAAAGCGTGTCGGCGCCCGCAAGCGATGACGTGTGGCTCATCGCCACCTTCGCCCCTTGTTCGGAGCGCCCCGTCTTCAGCACCACGATCGGAATCTTGCGCTTCCTTGCAATCGCCGCCGCGCGGGCGAAGGCCGGGACATCCGGCAGGCCCTCGACATGAAGGCCGATGGCCGAGATGCGCGGGTCGGCGGAAAGCGTCTCCACCATGTCATGCATGCCGACGTCCACCTGGTTGCCGATGGAGAACACGGCGGCGACCGGCAGGCCGCGCATCATCATGGTGAAGTTGCAGGCGATGTTGCCGGATTGCGTGATCAGCGCCACGCCGCGCGGCACGGGTTCCAGCCCCGTCTCATCCGGCCAGAGTGCTGCGCGTGACAGGGTGTTGACGAAGCCATAGCAATTGGGGCCCATCAGCGGCATGCCGTTGGCAGCATCCAGCAACTGACGCTGCAGTTCGGCATTGCCCGTCTCGGCAAATCCCGCCGCATAGATGACAGCCCCGCCGCAGCCCTTGGCGCTGAGCGTGCGAACAACCTCGATGGTGGGAATGTTCTTCACCGCGATGAAGGCTGCATCAACGGGGCCGGGAATATCGTCCACCGATTTGAGCGTCGGGATGCCGGAGAGCTCCTCCCGCTTGGGGTGGACGGCATAGATCGTGCCCGTGAAGCCAAGCTCCAGCGTGCGCCTGATCGCGATGGCGCATTCATTGCCGCCGACGAAGGCAATGGATGTGGGGTTGAGAAGGCGGGAGAGGGATTTCATCGCTCACTCATTCTCTAGTGCCGTCACCCCGGCGAAGGCCGGGGTCCAGCTATGGTGGCCGCAAGGAAGCTGGATCCCGGCCTTCGCCGGGATGACGGTTTCAAGAATGGACATCAACCACCCAACGGCCTCAGCATCGCGCGGCTGATGATATGCCGCTGGATCTCGCTCGTTCCCTCCCAGATCCGCTCCACCCGCGCATCGCGCCAGATGCGTTCCAAGGGCAGGTCCGACATCAGCCCCATCCCGCCGTGAATCTGGATCGCCTCATCCGCCACGAAGGCCAGCATCTCGGTGGCCTTGAGCTTGGCCATGGCCATGTCCATGTCGGTCACCGTCTTCTGGTCGAACTTCCAGGCGGCCTCGCGCGTCAGCAATTCCGCTGCCTTCAGCTCCATCGCCATGTCGGCGAGCTTGAAGGACACGCCCTGGAACTTGCC
>CAIYXE010000468.1 GCA_903930095.1 uncultured Hyphomicrobiales bacterium | reverse complement strand
CCCCGGGGCTGGCAACAGCCGTCTGAACCGGACCCCCACACATGACAGATCAGCAACCGACCGCTGCCGTCCTCCTGATCGGCGATGAAATCCTCTCCGGGCGCACCAAGGACAAGAATCTTGGCTTCATTGCCGATTACCTCGCGGCAATCGGTATTGACCTCAAGGAGGCGCGCGTCGTGTCCGACCAGGAGGAGGAGATCGCGAACGCCGTGAACGCGCTCCGCCACCGTTACACCTATCTCTTCACGACGGGCGGGATCGGCCCCACCCATGACGACATCACGACCGATGCGGTGGCCCGTGCCTTCGGCTTGCCCGTCCATCATGATCCGCAGGCCGTCGAGATCCTCCTTGCCTATTTCAGGGAGATGGGGCGCGAGCCCAATGAGGCCCGCATGCGCATGGCCCGCGTTCCGCAAGGCGCAAGCCTGATCGACAATCCGGTGTCCAAGGCGCCGGGCTTCCAGATCGGCAATGTGTTCGTCATGGCGGGCGTGCCGAAGATCATGAACGCCATGATGGAAGATGTGGCCAAGCGGCTCACCCGCGGCGTGCTCATGCAGTCGCGCCAGGTGGAGTTCCGCGGCGGGGAGGGGGATGCGGCAAAGCCCCTGGGCGAGATCCAGAAGGCCTTCCCGACCGTCGTCATCGGCTCCTATCCCTTTCAGGCGCCGGATGGCTTTGCCACCAATCTGGTGCTCCGCTCGCGTGATGCGGATGCCCTCGAGCAGGCCTATGCCGCCGTCCGCCGCATGGCGCAGGACATGACGGAGCAGGGCAAGGCCCGCGGCTGGGCGTGAGTGATTGCAGAGCGGCGATGCAGCGGGCATAACGTCGCGATTGCGGAGAGAGGGCGTCATGGACGAGAAGTGGCAGAAGAGTTTTCCCGTGTCCTGGGATCAGTTCCACCGGGATGCGCGTGCGCTGGCCTGGCGGCTCTCCGCGGCGGGCCCGTTCCGCGCCGTGGTGGCCGTCACGCGTGGCGGGCTGGTTCCGGCGGCCGTCGTCGCCCGCGAACTCGGCATCAGGGTGGTCGAAACCGTCTGTGTTGCCTCCTACGAGTATGACAAGCAGGGCGAGATCCAGGTTCTGAAGCGCATCGGCGAGGCCGTCGCTGGCAGCGAGGGCGGTGCGGGCGTACTGATCGTCGACGACCTGGTGGATACCGGCGCCACGGCGCGTGTCGTGCGTGAGATGCTGCCGAAGGCGCATTTCGCCACCGTCTATGCCAAGCCGGCGGGCCGGCCGCTGGTCGACACCTTCATCACCGAGGTGAGTCAGGATACGTGGATCTATCTCCCCTGGGACATGCACCTGACCTTCGCCCCCCCGATCCGCGACAAGGCAACGGCATGATCCGGTAATGGAGGCCATCTCCCCAGAGGGCATCCTCCTGTTGCTGGCCCTGTTCCAGGTCAAGCACGCGCTGGGAGACGGCCCTCTGCAAACCATCCGCATGGTGCGGGAGAAGGGCATCTACGGCAAGGCCGGCGGCCTCTACCATGCCGGCATCCATGGCGTGGGAAGCCTCGTGGCGCTGCTGGTCTTCGGCCTTGCCGCGCTCCCGGCCCTGCTGCTGGCGGTGCTTGATGCGGTCATCCACTATCATGTCGACTTCATCAAGGAATCGATCTTGCAGCGCAACGGCTGGACGCATGACAAACCCGCCTTCTGGTGGGCACTGATGGCCGACCAGCTGACGCATCAGCTGACCTATCTGCTGCTCGCTTCCGCCGTGATCCGTATCGCCAGCTAGGAGACAGTCCCCGTGCAACCTCTTGACGCCATCCTGAACGACGCCATGCACGCCTTCGCCGCCAGGCGCCCGGGGAGCCGCGCCCTGCACGAGCGCGCGTCCTCCGTCATGCCCGGCGGCAACACCCGCACCGTGCTCTTCACGGCACCTTTCCCGATCCGGGTGGCCAAGGGCGAGGGCGCCACCCTGACCGACGTCGACGGCCACAGCTACCTTGACCTCCTCGGCGAGTATTCGGCCGGTATCTACGGCCACTCGCATCCGCGCATTCTCGCGGCGGCGCACGCCGCGCTGGAGATGGGCCTCAACTTCGGCGGCCACCACGCGGGCGAGGTGAGCCTCGCCGAGGTGGTGACGCGGCGCTTCAACCTCGACCTCGTGCGCTTCACCAACTCCGGCACTGAAGCCAACATGATGGCGCTGTCTGCCGCGCGCTGCTTCACCGGCCGCCAGAAGATCATGCCCATGCAGGGCGGCTATCACGGCGGCACCCTGTATTTCAGCCACGGCGCCTCGCCGGTGAATGCGCCCTTTGACTGCGTGCTGGGCGAATACAATGGCATCGACACCACCCGCAATCTCATCGCGGAGCATGCCGCAGGTCTCGCCGCGGTGATCCTTGAGCCCATGCTGGGCGGCGGCGGCTGCATCCCGGCGAGCCCCGCTTTCCTCGCCATGCTCCGCGCCGAGACCGCCGCGCACGGCATCGTGCTGATCTTCGACGAGGTGATGACCTCGCGCCTTCACCCCGGCGGGCTCTCCGCAAGCCTCGGCATCGAGCCGGACCTGAAGACGCTCGGCAAATACGTGGGCGGCGGCATGAGCTTCGGCGCCTTCGGCGGCAAGCGCGAGATCATGTCGCTGTTCGATCCCGCAAGGCCTGACGCGCTGCCCCATGCCGGCACCTTCAACAACAACACGCTGACCATGACGGTCGGCCACGCCGCCATGACTGAAGTCTACACGCCCGATGCCTGCCTCGCGCTCAATGCCAGGGGCGACCGCCTGCGTGAGGCCCTCAACGACCTCTTCATGCGCTACCAGGTGCGCATGAAGGCCACGGGCCAGGGGTCGATGCTCGCCATCCACCCGGCGGCGGGCGCCATCGCCTCGCCCCATGACCTCGAGAAGACCGACAAGCGCCTCCGCCAGCTCCTCTTCCTCGACCTGATGGAGCAGGGCATCTATATCGCCGAACGCGGCTTCATGGCGCTCTCCCTGATGGTGACCGACGCGGATTGTGATCGCGTGGTCAAGGCCGTCGAGTCCCACATCACCACCCGCCGCGACCTGCTGGTTGAGCGCGCTATGGTGTGAGCGTCATCCCGATCCGGGGAGATGAAGAAGACACGGCACCCCATCCGGATCAACATGATCGTGCAGAGGCGTAGCCAGATTGCCGGTTCTGTGATATTGAATCCGCATTCAATATGAAGATCCAGGAGGCCTCCCATGCTCCACCGCGCCCACAACCGTTTCGATGCCCAGGAGCTCTGGCAGCAGGACCATGACCATTTCCTGCATCCCTTCACGCATTTCGACAGTTTCCGGAAGGACGGTTCCCTCGTGCTGGTGGAGGGTGATGGCTGCTATGTGACGGATGCCCACGGCAAGCGTTACTTCGATGGCATCGGTGGCATGTGGTGCGTCAATGCGGGCTATGGCCGGAAGGAAATCGCCGAGGCGATGGCCGAGCAGGCGCTGCAGCTCTGCTACACCACAACCTTTGTGGACGTGACCAATGCGCCCGCGGCCCGGCTGGCGGCAAAGCTTGCAGCGCTGGCGCCGGGCGATCTCAACCACGTGACCTATGCCACCTCGGGTTCCTGCGCCGTCGACACGGCCATCCGCCTCGCCCATTACTGCCAGGCGCGGCGCGGGGAGAAGAACCGGCGCTATGTGATTTCGCGCAAGAATTCCTATCACGGCTCCACCTACCTCGGCATGACGGTGGGCCTGCGCGACGGCGACCAGCCGGAGCAGTTCCGCTACATCCCGGACCTCGTGCACCATCTCTCCGCCCCCTATCCCTACCGCCGGCCGGAGGGCATGAGCCTCGAGGCCTTCAGCGATTTCCTCGTCGATGAATTCGCCGCCAAGATCGAGGAGCTGGGTGCCGAAAACATCGCCTGCTTCATCGCCGAGCCAGCCCAGGCCTCGGGCGGCGTCTGCATTCCGCCGCCGGGCTACCTGCCGCGCATCAGCGAGCTTTGCACGAAGCATGGCATCCTGTTCATTGCGGACGAGATCGTCACGGCCTTCGGCAGGCTCGGCCACATGTTCGCCTCGCAGGACGCGTTCGGCATCATCCCTGACATGATCATCTGCGCCAAGGGGCTGACGTCGGGCTATATCCCGCTCTCCGCCGTCATCTATTCGGACGCCATCCACGACTCGATTTCAGCGCCCGATCCGGATGCCTGGTTCACTCATGGCTATACCTATGCGGGCCACCCCGTGGCCTGCGCCGTGGCATTGAAGAACATCGAGATCATCGAGCGTGAGGATCTTTGCGGCAATGCCGCGCGGGTGGGTGACTATCTCGAGAAGCGCCTGAGCGAACTGCGCAGCCTGCCGATCGTGGGCGACGTGCGCGGCCGCCGCCTGATGATGTGCGTGGAATACGTAAAGGACAAGGCGACGCGTGAGAAGCTGCCCGACAGCTGCAACATCTCCAAGCGCATCTCCAATGAGTGCGAGACGAAGGGCCTGCTGGTGCGCCCGCTGGGCCACCTCGACGTGCTCTCGCCGCCGCTCATCATGACCATGGCCGAGGTCGACTTCGTGGTGGACACGCTGCGGGGTGCCATCCTCAAGGCCACGGAAGAGTTGAGGGCCGAAGGCGTGATCTGATTCGCATTCGCCAGATGAAACACTGATTTCTGGCGGACTTTCCATGTTTCAGGTATAAATATCATGACTATAACCTGAACCTTGTTAGGCCATCATGGAGAACCCGGCGGGTGAATTGAGTGATGGTGATCTCAGGCTCGATTTCAACCGCCGTCTGAAGCTTGAGTTCCATGGTTCGCGGCTCACCTCCGATGCCAGGCTGCTGGCCTATCGCGAACTCGACGTTGCACTGGGCCTCAGCGCGATGGCCAGTGACGTATGCCCGCACCGGCGTGAAAGGCCCGGTTGTCATGCGTTCCAGCTCAAACCAATGGAGAGGTGCGTGTTGATCAGCGCACAATCACAGCAAAATAGACATTCCCGTCAAGCAATGAGCAGAAATTGCGGTCATGGCAGACTGTCGGCGCTGTTTGCTAAGGGCCGGTCTTGCATCCGGCCCAATACTGCGCAAAGACCTAACAAGCCGGTCATCCGGTGGATGCCGGTCAACTGAAATTCGACTTAAGGAGATTTGACTTGTGTAAGTTTTGTCCAAAACCAAGCCGTCGTAACGTTATCGCGGGAATCGGCACACTGTCGCTGGGAGCAGCACTCGTGGGCCCGAGCCGCCTGGCCATGGCAACAGATCTTAAGAAACCGTCCGTCACGCCAGATGAAGCCTTGGCAAAGCTGAAGGCAGGTAATGCAAAGTATCTCTCCTCTTCCGAAGAATGCGAGAAGGATCTGGCAAAACATCGCAAGGAAGAGGAGTCCGGCCAGGCACCCTGGGCAACAATCCTGACGTGTTCGGACAGCCGTGTCGTTCCGGAGCTCATCTTCGGTGGTCTCAATCTTGGAGAGATCTTTGTATGCCGCAACGCTGGCAACATTGCCGATGACGATATGCTTGGAACCATCGAGTACGGCGCAGAGCATCTGGGTTCATCACTCGTCGTGGTGATGGGCCATCAGCACTGTGGCGCCGTCACGGCCGCATGCAACGCGGTTCAAAAGGGTGAGCAGCCGGGAGGTTTCATCGGTAAGCTGGT
>CAIYXE010000467.1 GCA_903930095.1 uncultured Hyphomicrobiales bacterium | reverse complement strand
TCGAACTAATGAAGTGGACGATACGGGTCGCCGAGAGCGGCATGTGGCGCATGCATGCGGCCTCCGTTCCAGGCGCCAGCGAAAACGAGATCTGGGCCGAGATCCACCATGAGAACATCCGCTCCGGCGGCGAGTGGTTCGAGGCGCGCCTGCTGTCGTCGGGCCCCCGCACCAATCCCTGGTATCAGGAGGCCTCCGACCGCGTCATCTCGGAAGGCGAGATGATCAGCTTCGATACCGACATGATCGGGCCATATGGCTACTGCGCCGATCTCAGCCGCTCCTGGACCTGCGGCCATGTTCCGATGACGGCGACGCAAAAGGGACTCTACCGTCTGGCACTCGACCAGATCCAGCAGAACACCGAGATCCTGCGCGCCGGCATGAGCTTCGCGGAGTTCAACGAGAAGAGCTGGAGGATTCCGGAGATCAATCGGCCCTTCCGCTACTCGCTCGCGATCCATGGCGTAGGCCTCGTGGATGAGTGGCCCGTGGTGCCGCTCCATGTCGACGTGGATGGAAACTTCGGCGCACGCGAGGGCTACTTCCACGAAAACATGGTGGTCTGCGTCGAAAGCCTCATGGCAGCGCCTGGCACCGAGAGCATCAAGCTGGAGACGCAGGTGCTGATCACGAAAGACGGCCCTGTCCGGCTGGACACTTTCCCGTGGGAGGATTGCTGACAGGCTCGACACGTCAAGAAGCCAGCGCCCGCAACAACAGGGCATAACACCAAGGAGGGAACGACATGAACGGGATTGAATTCTGGAGGTCAGGTGTTCTGGACCGCCGGCAGCTGCTCAAGGGCACGGCGGCCATGGCGGCGACGCAGCCGTTCCTTGCGCCATCCGCGGCGCGGGCAGAACCCAAGCGCGGCGGCCACGCCCGCTTCGGCATCGGCGACGGTCACACCGGCGACTCTCTCGATCCCTCGACCACCAACAACTCCTTCATGGACATCATCAACCACACCACCGGCAGCTATCTCGTCGAGATCATGCCCGACGGAAAGCTCGGCGGAGAGCTTGCGGAGTCATGGCAGGCCGAACCCGGTGCCAAGCGCTGGGTGTTCAAGCTGCGCAAGGGTGTGGAATTCCACAACGGCAAGACACTGACCGCCAGTGACGTGGTGGCGTCCATCAATCATCACCGGGGCGAGAGTTCGAAGTCGGGCGGCAAGTCGCTGCTCTCCGGTATCGACAAGATCACCGCCGATGGCGACAATGTGGTCCTCGACCTAACCGGCGGCAATGCCGACTTCGCCTACATCATGACCGACTATCACTTCGTGATCCTGCCGGCCGATGGCGAAGGCAAGATCGACTGGAGCAAGGGTGGCACGGGAGCCTACAGGCTGGAAGAATTCGTTCCCGGCGTTTCGGCCAAGCTCAAGCGCTTCGAGAACTTCTTCCGGAACGACAGGGCCTTTTTCGACACAGGCGAGATGCGGGCGATACTCGATGCCACGGCGCGTTCCAATGCTCTGATGGCCGGGGAAATCGACGTGCTGCACGACTTGAGCCCGGTGCTGGTCGATCTGCTGAAGAGCAATCCGGACATCTCGGTCCAGAGCATTCCCAGCAGTTCGCACGTCACCCTGCCGATGCGGAATTCCGCCAAGCCCTTCGAGAACAAGGATGTGCGCCTCGCGCTCAAGCACGCCATCGACAGGCAGGCGCTGATCGACACGATCATGCGCGGCCAGGGCACCCTGGGCAATGATCATCCTGTGGGCCAGAACATGCCCTACTGGGCCAATATCGAGCAGCGCGCCTATGATGCGGACAAGGCGAAATTCCATCTCAAGCAGGCCGGCCTCTCGGACCTCAAGGTCGAACTCTTCGGTTCCGAGGCAGCCTTTGCCGGCGCCACCGACGCCTGCCTGCTCTTTGCCGAACAGGCCCGCAAGGCCGGAATCGAGATCACGGTCAACAAGGCGCCCAGTGACGGCTACTGGTCCAACGTATGGAACAAGGAGCCCTTCTGCATCACCCTCTGGGTGGCGCGCCCGACGCCGGACATGATCTTCTCCGCCGCCTATGCCTCTGGCGTCGACTGGAACGAAAGCCAGTTCTCGAGCGAGAAGTTCGACCAGATGCTCGTTGCTGCGCGCAGCGAACTTGACGAGGCCAAGCGCGCGGAGATGTATCGCGAGATGCAGCAGATCGTGCGCGATGACGGCAACTCGATCGTTCCGATGTTCCAGAACCAAGTCTTCGCCATGTCGTCCAAGGTCGGCCATGGCCAGATTGCCAACAATGCACCTATTGACGGCAACCGTGCGATGGAACGCTGGTGGTTCAAAGGCTGAGCAAAGGTTCATTGCCAGCCAACAGTCCGGGCCGGGGCCAACGCCCCGCCTCTCGTGATACAATGATCCGGAATCCGGTAGAGACGAGACGTATCAATGACCACTGACGCAGCCACGCCACCGAGAACAGGGCGGACGCGCAACATCGACCGCGCGGCGCGCTCGGCGGCAAGAGGGCCGGCACAGCGGGCCTTCTCGGTCGGGCATTATTCGATGCCGCCGCTCATGCCCTTGTCCGGCGAAGCCATCGAAGCCATTCACGAGGCATCGGTTACCATTTTGGAGGAGATCGGCGTCGACCTGATGTCGCCGGTGATGCGCGAAATTGCCGCGCGGTGTGGCGCAGATGTCCGCCCAGGAGAGGAGCGCGTGCGGTTCGGCCGCGAGGTGGTGGAGCACCATGTCGGGCTCGCACCGCAGCATTTCACCATCACGGGCCGGGGTCCGGGTCGTGACCTCGCGATCGGCGGCGAGAACGTGGTCTTCGGATGCGTGTCGAGTGCGCCAAACTGCTCAGGGCTCGGCCAAGACCGGCACGCCGGAACCTTCGAGGACTTCCGCAATTTCGTGAAGATCGGGCATGGCCTCAACGCCATCAACTTCTTTGGCGGCTATCCGGTCGAACCAGTCGACGTGCCGGCTTCCGTGCGTCATCTCGATTGCCTGCGGGAATTCGCGCTGCTGACCGACAAGGTCTTCCACCCCTATTGCCTCGGCCGCGAGCGCATCGAGGATGCCCTCGAGATGATGTGCATTCTCAAGGGCCTCACGCGCGAGCAGCTTCGCAATGTGCCGAGCATGTATACCGTCGTCAACACCAGTTCGCCCCTTCGCATCGAAGGCGCGATGCTGGAAGGCATGATCGCGATGGCACGCGCACGCCAACCGATCTGCATCACGCCCTTCACGCTGGCAGGCGCCATGGCGCCCGTGACACTTGCAGGCTCACTTGCCCAGCAGAATGCGGAAGCGCTATGCGGCATCGTCCTCACGCAGATGATCGAGCCGGGCACGCCTGTCCTCTATGGCGCCTACACGTCCAACGTGGACATGAAGACGGGTGCTCCCGCCATGGGTACGCCGGAGTATTTCCGCTGCGTAATTGCCAGCGGCCAGCTGGCGCGGCGCTATAGCATTCCCTACCGCTCCTCCGGCGGTAATGCCTCCACCTCCGCAGATGCCCAGAGCATCTATGAAACGACATTCGCCCTGTGGGGTGCTGTGCTGGGGCACGCTAACCTGGTGATGCATGCGGCAGGCTGGCTCGAAGGCGGGCTCTGTGCCTCTTTCGAGAAGCTTGTGGTCGATGCCGAAATCCTGCAGGGCCTTGCCGAATGCTTCAAGCCCATCGAAGTGAACGTTGCCGAACTCGCCCTCGACGCCATCCGCGATGTCGGCCCCGGCGGGCATTTCTTCGGCACGCCGCACACACTCGAACGCTACCAGACCGCCTTCTACACGCCGCTCGTTTCGGACTGGCAGAACTACGGCAACTGGCTGGCGTCGGGCAAACAGGACGCGATGGCGCGGGCTTCCGTCATCGCCAGGCACCTGATCGACTCGCACCAGCCGCAGCAACTTGACCCCGCCGTCATCAATGCGCTTGATGCCTTCGTCGCAAGGCGTAAGGAAGAAGGAGGCGTGCATGAGTCTTGATGTGCTGCTGAAGCCCTTTGAGATCAAAGGCACTGGCTTCCGCAACCGCATCGTCAGCACCTCCCACGCGCCGGGCTTCGCCGAGAGCGGGATGCCCGGGGAACGCTACCAGCGCTATCACGAGGAAAAGGCCAAGGGCGGCATCGCCATGACCATGTTCGGCGGGTCATCCATCGTCTCGCCGGAAGTGAGTGCCATCTACAACCAGATCGACGTTTCGACCGATGCGGTGATCCCGCATTTCCAGGCCTTTGCAAAGCGCATCCATGGCTATGGCGCGAAGCTCATGTGCCAGATCTCGCACATGGGCCGCCGCACCAGTGGCGAGGATGGCGACTGGATCGCACCCATCGCGCCCTCCTCCGTCCGCGATCCCGCTCATCACGCCGTGCCGCGCGCCATGGAGATCGAGGACATCGATCGAGTCGTTGCCTCCTATGGCGATGCAGCGGTGCGCTGCGCCGAGGGCAGTCTGGATGGCGTCGAAGTATTCGTGCCCTCGCATCTGCCGGGTCAGTTCCTCGCGCCCAACGCCAATTTCAGAACCGATGAATATGGTGGCTCGCTCGAGAACCGCATGCGCTTCCTCAAGCGCATCCTGCAGGACATCCGCAGCAAGGCGCCCTCAGGTTTTCTTCTCTCGCTGCGCATGGCCATTGATGAATCGTGCGAAGGCGGTCCAGACCGTGCGGAGTGCCTTGCCGTTGCGAAGTCGCTCTATGTCGACGGCCTTTACGACCTTCTCAATCTCAACGGCATCGCGGCGTCCACCACCTGGGGCATCTCTAAGGTCATCGGCGGCATGTCCGTTCCGCTCGGCACCTATCTGGCGGATGTCGCTTCCTTCCGCGCCGAAGTGGGTGCGCCCGTGATCCATGCTGGGCGCGTGGCCGATCTCTCGACGGCGGCCTACGCCATCGAATCCGGCGCGGTCGATCTCGTCGGCATGACGCGCGCCCACATGGCCGACCCTCACATCGTGCAGAAGCTTCTGGCTAGAACACCCGAGCGCATCCGCCCCTGCGTGGGTGCCGCCTATTGCATCGACCGCATCTATGCCGGGCGCGCCGCCTTCTGCCTGCACAATCCCGCAACGGGCCGGGAGACGGCCCTGCCGCAGAAAGTCGCGCCAGGCCCGGGCCCGAAGCGCAAAGTCGCCATCGTGGGCGGCGGGCCGGCAGGGCTCGAGGCCGCGCGTGTCGCTGC
>CAIYXE010000466.1 GCA_903930095.1 uncultured Hyphomicrobiales bacterium | reverse complement strand
GGCAGGCGCAATGTGAAGATCCAGATCGATGCGAACCACATGCGGGCATGATTGTGCAGATAACCCGTCTGGACCAGTTCGCGCGCCCAGTCGTCGAACCCCTCGATCCCCGTCGAGCCCGCCTCTGCGTTGGCAAGGCTGCTGCCGTCTTGAAGAGACTGACGCTGCCGGTCGCATTCCTCGAGGAAGCGCTGCCATATGGCGGAACGCATCTCCAGCCAACCCTTCCAGTAGGTTCTCCAAAGGACCTCCTGCACGAATTTCTCGGAGGCAACCAGGCCGTGTTGGCTGGCAACATGACCTACGGTTTCCTGCTCGGTGATGAGGCGGTACCGAAGATAGGGAGACAGCCTGGAAACCGTTAAGGGTTGGCCGGGCCCAGGATCCGTGTTGCGGCTGGAGGCATACTGCACACCTGCCCTCGGAGCAAACTCACTGAGCCTGTCGAGCGCTGCACCACGGGAGGCAGGAAGAGTCAAATCGGTCATCTGCAAAAGCGGCCTACCAGCAACTGCGTTCGGTTCTTGTACGGAGGAAGCCCGGCGGTCGGATCGTGGAGAGAGCCTGGATTTCGCGGCGAGGGAGGGGCTGGAAACCAACACTCTTCTGTCTCAAGTTGTTGATTTGAACTGATTGACTTTGAAACTCACGCGATTTCGAATTCTGCGCGCGCAGCCAAATGGCCAACTCGGAACAGCACTGCCGGCGCAATCAGCCACTGAGATGGCAGCCGGTCTTCCTGTGACCTGCGAGATATTCGTCCATGATCTGGCGGAAGCGGACAGGACCAAAACTCGGAAAATGCCCGCCATGGACGATGGATACCGGCAGCTTGCGCAGGCGCTCGAGGGTCTCGACATAGCCAGGGACATCTGAGTGATAGGCATCATCGATCAAGGGCCCATCATAGACAATGTCGCCCGACAGGAAGAGTCCGGTCTTCTTCTCGAAAAGACCGATGCCGCCCGGTGAATGGCCGGGCGTGTGAATGACTTCAAAGGCGCGGTCGCCCAGGTCAACGACATCGCCGTGTTCCAGTAGGCGGCCAATGGTGGCGGGCTTCACATGGTAGCGTGTCTGGTCCCAGCCCTCGGGCAACCGGTCGAACATTTCGTCCGTCGCATAGCGGTCCGCGAGGGTCCATTCATTGCGCGGGTCGGCGAGGATCGAGGCTTCTGCGGAATGAACCGAGCAGGCACCGAATTCATGATGGCAGCCGATGTGGTCGAAATGCGTATGGCTGGCGATGCAGGCGAGTGGCCTGCCGGAGAGCAGCGGAACATTGTCCCGCAGGCTGAAATGGCCAAGTCCCGAATCGAACAGGAAATCCCTGTCCCGCCCCCGCACATGCCACATGTTGCAGCGGTAGAATGGCTTGATCCAAGGCTCATGGATCAGCGTCACGCCATCGGCGAAAGCGTTCGTCTCATACCATTCATTTGCGCTGACGCGGAGTTCCATTGTTGTCAGTCCTTCAGAATGATCGCATGCGCAGCATCGATGCCGAGCATCACGTCTTGTCCGGTGCCGATTGCGGTCTCTGCGGGAAGCCTTGCCAGCAGGACGACATCTCCGGCACGCGCCGTCACGCGCTTGAAGCTACCCTGATAGACAACATCCATCACCACGGCGGGAATGGGCCCTCCGAGGGATATATGCTCCGGCCTGATCGCCACGTGCACCCCACCCGCGGGTGCGGGGAAGCGGCCGAGGGCGGTATCGATCATGCCGTTGGCGGCATCGCCCGGAATGACGGTGCTCTCCCCCATGAATGTGGCGGTGAAGCGCGTGGCGGGCCTTGCATAAACGCGTTCCGGCCTACCCTGGTCCTCGATCCGGCCATGGTTCATGACGACCACATGGTCAGCCAGCGCCATCGCCTCCTCCTGGTCATGTGTCACATGGATAAAGGCGGTGCCGACGCGCTTCTGGATGGCCTTGAGCTCGTCCTGCATCTGACGGCGAAGCTTGAGGTCAAGCGCTCCCAGTGGCTCATCCAGCAGCAGCACGGTGGGCTCCACGATCAGGGCCCGGGCAAGGGCCACGCGCTGGCGCTGGCCGCCGGACAGCTGATGCGGTTTTCTTCCGAAGGAAGAGGTGAGCCCCACCACGTCCAGCATGGCGCGCGCCCTCTCATCCCGCTCGGCTCTGGCCACGCCCCGCATGCGCAGGCCGAAGCCGACATTGGCGCCGATCGTCAAGTGCGGAAACAGTGCATAGTCCTGGAACACGGTCGCTGTCGGACGCTTTGCCGGCGCCAGGCCGGTGCAATCGGCGCCATTGATGAGCACGCGGCCCCGCTCGGGCGTCAGAAACCCGCCGAGGATGGAGAGCAGCGTGGTCTTGCCAGAACCTGAAGGCCCGAGCAGCACCGTATAACTGCCGGGTGTGAGCGCGAGGGTCACATCCTCCAGCACGCGCGCAGCGCCGAAGCTGTGAGACACGTTTTCAATGAAAACCAGGGCGGTCATGTAGGGCGCCTCCTGAAGGCGACGACTTCGAAGATGATGGCGAGGATGATGGACACGCCGAAGACCAGCGACCCCACTGCATTGGTCTTGGGATTGAGCCCGGCGCGCAGCAGATTCCATATCTCGACGGGGAGCGTGGTGTCGAAGCGGGTAAGCAGGAAGGAAATCAGGAATTCGTCCCATGAGAAGGTCATTGAGAGGAAGAAGCTCGCGAACAGGGCAGGCCACATCATGGGGGCGGTGACCAGCAGCAGTACCCTGACTTCGGAAGCACCAAGGTCGC
>CAIYXE010000465.1 GCA_903930095.1 uncultured Hyphomicrobiales bacterium | reverse complement strand
TGGCAATCAAATGGGCGATGAGCAGAATCGTCTTCATCCGTGTGCGGCCCTCCCCTGGCCGGTGTCCGGCTGTGCCTGTTCCCCGGTTAGGTTTCTAGCACGCCTGAACTGATTTGCACGGCCTGACCTGCAACCCGCACGGCCAGCAGCTTGGCATCCGCAACATCGGCCTCCAGCCATAGGTCGGAAGGGCGGCCCATTTCATAGCCCTGCTCCAGCCGGAAGCGGTGGGTGCCATCGGCCAGCCGTTCGGACACCAGGAGCTGCGCGGCGAGGATCGCCGTGGCCGACCCGGTGGCAGGGTCCTCGGGAATGCCGTCGAGCGGGGCATAGGCGCGGGCGCGGAAGCTGGTGGCGGCGCTGTCCCCGCCGCGCGTGTACATGTAGGCCATGCGGGTGCCGAGGTCGGCGAACAGGCTGGACCAGTGGGGCTCGATCACCCGCGCACGGGCGAGCGCATCCCGGCTGTTGAGCGGCACATAGAGGAAGCTGGGCCCGCCCTTGAACACGCCGGGCCGGTGGAAGTCGAAGCCGATGTCCGAGGCGGCAAGGCCCAATGCCGCCGCGATGGTCTCGGTCGACGGCAGCGCCACGTCAACCGCGAAGGGCGTGACCGGGGCGGTGAACTGGGCGCGCGGCACATCGCCGATGCGCGAGACCTTGACGGGAACCAGCCCCGCCACCTCTTCAAGCCGGATCGTCGTCTCGAAGGAGCAGCCCGCCTTGTATTTCTTCTGCGCGAGGTGGATGGCGCAGCCGACCGTCGGGTGGCCGGCAAAGGGGATTTCCGCCGTGGGAAAGAAGATGCGCACGCTAGCCGTGTTGGCCGGGTCCCGCGGCTTCAGGACGAAGATGGTTTCGGACAGGTTGAACTCGCGCGCGATGACCTGCATCTCGGCCGTCGTCAGCCCGTCGGCCTCCTCGACGATGGCGAGGGGATTGCCGCCGAAGCGCTCGCTGGTGAACACGTCATAGGTGTGGAATGGCAGTTTCATGCCCCGGAGACTAGTGCATCATGCCGCGTGATGCACCCCCTCTCCGGCGGGGTCTGATCTGCGATGCGACAACGGTCATCCCACCCGCCAGAAGCGCGCAGGGATGACCGCCAGGAGTGAAATCAATCTTGCGCGATGGCAAACTGCCGAAGGCGCGTCGTGCAGGTGGCGCGGTAGCGGAGACGGTCGGCAAGACAATAGATACCCAACCCCAGCCCCAGAACGACCGTCATTGCAAGGATCATCACTTCCATGGGTCTCTCCCGTTCGCTGTCTGTGAATGGAGGTTCAAGGGACGCAATAATCAACGACCGTCATAGTGCCATCTTTGCGCGTGTTTCGCCATATGGGCATCTGCCTATAGTAGTTTCCCCAGCGTCAGACCGGCTCGGCATCCGGCCTCCGCCACCTTCCGAACATCATAATATCAATTCTTTTCAGATGCTTAGATGAGTACTCTTGAATCAATCTGGGAACTGCGTGGAACACGCGCCGTTGACCGGCGCGGCCCCGTCACCTGAACAGCGCGTCGTAAATGAGCTTCAGCGAGATCAGGAACAGCGCCACCTCGACGAGTCGGTAGAACAGCTGCTCGGGCAGCAGCTTGGTTCCCTTGTAGCCCACAACCGCGCCGATGA
>CAIYXE010000464.1 GCA_903930095.1 uncultured Hyphomicrobiales bacterium | reverse complement strand
GCATCGGCGGAGAAGGACATCCGGAAGGACAACTCCTCGCGCTTTCGCTGGAACTCCTGGGAGAGCATGTCTCCCGCGCCCTCATCCATCATGCCGGTGAGGAATTCAGCTGCACCTTCCTTGCCTTCTGGGTCATGGGCGGTGCCGCTCCGGAAGGAGAAATTCATGGCCATCAGCGGGACAGCCTTTTCCTCGACGAGCCAGGCAGTGATACCGCCGGGGCTCCTCACCTCCTGAATGGTGAAGGCCTGCGCCGCGGTGGCGAGGGCCCAGATGAGCCCGGTGGCAAGAACGATGGTGCGGACAAAATGCATCACGATGCTCCCTTCCCGCCTACTGGATCGCGGCTTCGGGCAGCAGGATGCCGGTCACCGAGGCCCGCGCATCGAAGGCCGTGCGGGCGGCCTTGTTCACATCCTCAAGGGTCACCTGAGCGATGTCGCGCTCCCAATTCATCACGTCCTCGATGGTCTGGCCCGTCGTCAAGGCCACGCCAAAGACACGCGCGAGCGACTCCTGCGAGTCGAGGAGATACGTTTCGCCAGCGATGAGGCTGTTGCGGCTGCGGTCGAGTTCTTCCTGTGTTGCGCCGTTCGCCACGAGTTCGGCGAGCACCGCATCGACGCCCTTCTCAACCTCCTCCACCGCCACGCCGCCGTTGGGCGCGGCGTAAACACCGATGTTGCCATAATCCAGCATGTCGGCATCGAACCAGGCGCCGGCATGGGCGGCGATCTTCTTCTCGACGGTGAGCGTCTGGTAAAGGCGGCTCTGGTTGCCACCGCCGAGGATATCGGCGAGGAGCGACATGGCCAGTTCCTCGCGCTGCGGAAGTTGGCGGGCGGCGGGCGTCAGATACTGGCGCTGCCAGGTCGGCGAACTCGCCCGCGCATCCCGCATCAGCACGCGGCGCTCGGCATTGGGAGGGGGCTCGACAGCACGGCGGCGCTCCGCCACCGGCCGCCGGTTCTTGAGCGGGCCATAATGACGTTCGGCGAGCGTCCGGACCTCCTCGGGCGTCACGTCGCCCGCCACGATCAGGATCGCGTTGGCTGGCTCATAGTGCCTGGCATAGAAGTCGAGAGCGTCCTCGCGGGTCAGTTCGGCCACCTCACTCATCCAGCCGATGACGGGCTTGCCATAGGGATGAGCCAGGAACAGCGCGGCATCAAGCTGCTCCGCCAGCAGTCCACCGGGCTCGTTCTCAATGCGCTCGCGCCGCTCTTCCTGGACGACGGCGCGCTCCGGCAGCACGTTCTCGTCGGTCAGCACCAGGTTGTGCATGCGGTCAGCCTCGAGTTCCATCACGAGGCCCAGCCGGTCCTTCATGACCCGCTGGAAATAGGCCGTGTAGTCCTGTGAGGTGAAGGCGTTGTCATTGCCGCCATTGGCCCGGATGATCCGGCTGAATGCGCCGTCCGGATAGCGCGGCGTACCCTTGAACATGAGGTGCTCAAGGAAATGCGCAATGCCGGCCTTGCCCTCAGGCTCATCCGCGGCGCCAACTTTGTACCACACCATGTGGGTCACGACCGGCGCACGGCGGTCGGGGATCACCACCACCTGCATGCCATTGTCCAGGGTGAAGGTGGACAGGTCGATATCAAGGGCGCGCACCGGCCCCGCGGCGAGAATCAGGGCCAGCACAACAGGCAGCACTCTCTTGAGAAAAGCCATCAGGAGTCCTCGCGCGGGATTGGTGGGTGGCACGGGCGGAGCGCCCGTTATTCGTCCTTGAAGATGTTGCCGATGTTGAAGACGGTGCCGTAATTCGGGTTCTTCGACTTCTTCTGCGCCATGTAATAGGCTTGGAGTTCCTGGCGGAGTTCGGCGTCGGTTTTCCGGGTGCCGTCCGGTTTGGTGAGGGAAATGCCAGCCTGTGTATAGACACTGTCCGCAGGCGTGGCACCATCCGTGGGAGGCGGTGCAGCGGGTGCGGCAGTCGAGGGCGCAGTGGCCACGCGCGCCGGTGCCGTGAGAGCGGCTTCGTTGCTCAGCGCCGCGCCCGGATCGGGAGCCGCCGCAGTCGTGCCGGGCTGCGGAAGACGAAGGTCAGGCGGCATCGTCAGGTCTGTGCGCATGGCTGCGCTCTGGGTCGGCGTATCCTTCTCGAGGTAGCTGCGCATGGTGCTGCCGCAACCAGCGAGCGCGAGCGCCGATATACCAAGGAGGACCGCTGAAACGGCAGACTTCATCCAAACACCCATCTTGCCTTCGAGACCGAGGTAGTGCCGCCGGAATCAGGCTTTTCCACGGCGACCGGAGGCTTCTTCCATGAACAAGGATTCATACATCAGAAGCACCACCCCGGCAACGATGGCAACATCCGCCAGGTTGAAGACATACCAGCTAAATCCATGATAATAAAAGTGAAAAAAGTCCGCGACAGCACCCCGAAGGGCGCGGTCGAAGGCATTTGCAAGTGCGCCGCCGATGACGAGGGCAATGGCCGCAGCGGTGAAGGCACGCTGCGAACCGCAGGCCCAGATCCAAAGCACGGCGGTGATCACCAGGCTGAGAGCGATCAACCATTCCTGGGTGTGAGTCGTGAACAGTCCGTAGGAGACACCCTTGTTCCAGACCATCACCAGATCGAAGAAGGAAGTGATGCTGACGGGTGCTTTTTCGTTGATGCCGTAGACATTCAGCATCCAGTACTTGTGCAACTGATCGACGGCGAAGACGAGTGCCGCCAGGCCAAGGACGAGAGGTGCCAGAGGGCTCCAGAGCCTGACGGCCATGCTAGACCGTCTTGCCGAAACGGACCTGCCACTCCCGCACCGCTTCTGCGTCACGCGGGGTGATGTCCGGGAATTCCGGGTCGGACCCCACCTCCGGCGTGATCTTCCAGGAGCGGGCGCACTTCTTGCCATCGGCGGGCTTGAAAACGACTGCAACGCCTTTCACCGCATCGAGCCGGAACGCATCCGCCGGGCCATCGCCCTGAAGCAGGGTGGCGCCCGAGGTGATGGAGATTTCGGCAAGGTCGACGCCATCGAGTGCGGCCAGCAGGTCCGGATCGGAGATGTAGACGTCGGGCGCGGCCTCAAGGGCCGAGCCGATGGTCTTCTTCACCTGGCGCTCGATCTCGAGGGCGCCGGTGATGACGGAGCGGACGTCGCGGACCTTGTCCCACTTGGCAGCGAGTTCGGGGGCTGACCACTCATCCGGGCAGCGAACGAATTGCATGAGGTGGACGGAGGAGCCATCGCCGGGGAAGCGGGAGAGCCAGACTTCATCCATGGTGAAGGCGAGGACCGGGGCCCACCAGGTGGTGAGACAGTGGAAGAGCTGGTCCAGCACGGTGCGGCAGGAGCGGCGGCGGTCGCTGGACCATGCGTCGCAGTACAGCGAGTCCTTGCGGATGTCGAAATAGAAGGCAGAAAGGTCGACTGTCATAAAGTTGGTCAGAAGCGCGAAGAGGCGCTTGTAGTCGAAGACCTCATAGGCCTGGCGGACCTGCCCCTCCAGTTCGTGGAGACGGTGGAGGATGTAACGGTCCAGCTCCGGCATGTCCTTGGCCTGCACGAATTCCCAGTCATTGAGGCCATCCACGGCGCCAAGGATGTAGCGCATGGTGTTGCGGAGCTTGCGATAGGCCTCGATGTTGGTCTTGAGGATTTCAGGCCCCAAGCGCAGGTCTTCGGCATAGTCCGCCGAGGCCACCCAGAGACGCAAAATATCCGCGCCCGACTGCTTGATGACCTCCTGCGGGGTGACGATGTTGCCCAGCGACTTCGACATCTTGCGGCCGTCCTCGGCGACGACGAAGCCGTGGGTCAGCACCGCGTCATAGGGTGCGCGGCCCCTGGTGCCGCAGGCTTCGAGCAGTGAGGAATGGAACCAGCCGCGATGCTGGTCGGAACCTTCGAGATAGATGTCGGCGGGCCACTTCAGGTCAGGCCGCTGCTCGAGACAGAACGCATGTGTGGAGCCGGAGTCGAACCAGACGTCCAGAATGTCACGCACCTGCTCCCATTCGAGGATGGAGCGGTCATTCCCGAGGAAGCGCTGGGCGGCCCCTTCGGCGAACCAGGCGTCGGCCCCCTCCGCCGAGAAGGCATCGACGATGCGCTGGTTGACCTTCGGATCGTTGAGGATTTCGCCCGTCTCGCGGTTGACGAAGACGGCGATGGGAACGCCCCAGGCGCGCTGGCGCGAGATGACCCAGTCCGGGCGCTGCTCGATCATGGCGCGCAGGCGGTTCTGGCCGCCGGCGGGGAAGAACTTCGTCTCGTCGATAGCCTTCAGCGCCACGTCGCGAAGCCCGTGGCTCGACATGGAGATGAACCACTGCGGCGTGTTGCGGAAGATGATCGGCTTCTTGGAGCGCCAGGAATGCGGATACTGGTGCTT
>CAIYXE010000463.1 GCA_903930095.1 uncultured Hyphomicrobiales bacterium | reverse complement strand
TTAGCCATGGCGAAGATGATCGGGTTGGGGGCCATGCCCTTCACCATCTCCGGCGTCAGCGCGCCGGCCACCGAAAGGCCGAAGAAGACATCCGCCCCTTCGAGGGCTTCAGCCAGCGATCGGGCCCCGGTCTCCACTGCATGGGCGGACTTCCACTGGTTCATGCCATCAGTCCGGCCCTTGAAGACCACACCCTTCGAGTCGGCCAGAATGACATTGCCATTGGGCACGCCGAGAGACTTGATGAGTTCCACGCAAGCAATCGCCGCGGCACCCGCACCGTTGCAGACGATCTTCGCGGTCTTCAGGTCGCGCTTGGTCAGATGCAACGCATTGATCAGGGCAGCTGTGGCGATGATGGCAGTGCCATGCTGGTCATCGTGGAACACCGGGATATCCATCAACTCACGCAGGCGCTGCTCGATGATGAAGCAGTCGGGTGCCTTGATGTCCTCGAGGTTGATGCCGCCGAACGAGGGGCCGAGATAGCGCACGGCATTGATGAACTGGTCGACGTCCTTGGTATCGACCTCAAGATCAATCGAGTCGACATCGGCAAACCGCTTGAACAGCACGGCTTTGCCCTCCATCACAGGCTTCGAGGCCAGCGCACCAAGGTCACCAAGGCCAAGAATGGCGGTGCCGTTCGAGATGACGGCCACGAGATTGCCCTTGGCGGTATAGTCATAGGCCGTTTCCGGGTTCTCGGCGATGCGGCGGACCGGAACGGCAACCCCAGGGCTGTAGGCCAGTGACAGATCGCGCTGGGTGGCCATCGGCTTGGTCGGATTGATTTCAAGCTTCCCAGGCTTGCCGCGCTGATGAAACTGCAGGGCTTCCTCGTCGGTGAAGGTCGGGCGGCGCGACTTCTGATCCATGATCCTGCTCTGAAAAGACAAATCCGGGGGTTTCCGGCACCAGACTAGAGACCGGGAGAGCCATACTCAAGCCTTCCGGAAAACCCCGCTTGTACGCCTTTGGTCGATTCCTGCTATGAAAGGCTGCATGAACCGCACAGAGCACATGAGCGACCAGCCGGGGGAGGAGGCTTCCCAGCGCGCAACCCCCGTGATGGCCCAGTTTCTGGTGCTCAAGCAGGCCAATCCGGGAAGCCTGCTGTTCTTCCGGATGGGCGACTTCTACGAACTGTTCTTCGAGGATGCCGAGATCGCCGCCAATGCACTGGGCATCACGCTCACCAAGCGCGGCAAGCACCTGGGGCAAGATATTCCCATGTGCGGCGTTCCCGTGCACGCCGCCGACGCCTATCTCCAAAAATTGATAAAGCTCGGGCACCGCGTTGCCGTATGCGAACAGCTGGAAGACCCGGCCGAGGCGAGGAAGCGGGGTTCCAAATCCGTCGTGAAGCGCGACATCGTGAGGCTGGTAACACCCGGCACGCTGACGGAGGACAATCTCCTCGAATCCCGCAGCCACAACTTCCTGGCCAGCCTTGCGCGCAGCAAAAGTACAGGTGACATGGCGATCGCCTGGGCTGACATCAGCTCAGGCGAGCTCGCAGTCATGCCGGCGGCGGCATCGCGCCTGGCCGCGGACCTGACGCGGCTCGATCCGCGGGAGATCATTCTCGCCGAGGGACTTCTGGCGGACCCGGCGCTTTCCAGCGTCATCGACAGGGCAGGCGTGGCAGTAACACCGCTTCCATCGGTACGTTTTGATTCGCTTGCCGCGGAGCGCCGCCTCAAGGAATGTTTCGACGTAGCCGCCCTCGATGGCTTCGGCAGCTTCACGCGGACCGAAATCGCGGCGCTGGGTGGGCTCCTTGACTACATCGTCATCACCCAGGCGGGCCGCGTGCCACATCTGAGGCCGCCGCGACGGGAGCTTCCCTCCTCGATCCTGCTGATCGACCCCGCCACGCGCGCCAACCTCGAACTAACCCGTACGCTCCAGGGGGATCGGCGCGGCAGCCTCCTTTCGGTGATCGACATGGCCGTCACCGCCGCCGGATCCCGCGCGATCGGCGCGCGGCTATCAAACCCTTTGTGCGACCCCTATGCCATCGCCAGCCGTCTGGACGACGTGGCGCATTTTGTCGCCGATTCCGGTCTTCGAGAAGACATTCGCGGGCAACTTGCCGCCATGCCGGACATCGAGCGGGCTCTGGGCCGGATCGCCATAGCACGCGGGGGTCCGCGCGACCTGGGCGCGATCCGCGACGGTCTCATGATCGCGGGGCACCTCGCTCACCGGCTTTCGGCCAGCGCCACCTTGAGCGGGCTGCCCGAGGGACTGGACAACATCTGCGAGACGCTGAGCTGGAGCGACCTCGAACTCGCACGCGAACTCGATGCTGCTCTCGACATCGATCTTCCGCTCACCGCGCGCGATGGTGGCTTCATAAAGGCCGGCTATTCTACCGATCTGGACGAGAACCGGTCGCTGCGCGACGAGACCCGCCACGTGATTGCCGGACTGCAGAGCCGCTACTGCGAGATCTCCGGTGTGAAGTCGCTGAAGGTGAAGCACAACAACGTGCTGGGCTACTTCATCGAGGTGCCGGCTTCCTCGGCTGGCGCGCTGCAGTCTCCCGCGCAGGCCGGCCTCTTCATCCACCGGCAGACGGTGGCGAGCGCCATGAGGTTCGTCACCACCGAACTCGCCTCCCTCGATCAGCGGATTGCGGCAGCCGCTGACAAGGCGCTGGCGCTCGAGCAGGATATCTTCGCGGCACTGTCAGCCCGTGTGAACGCCCGGCGCGACCTGCTTTCAAAGCTTGCGGACGCCGCAGCACAGCTCGACGCCGCAGCGGCGCTGGCAGAGGTTGCCGAGCGCAGGCGATATGTGAGGCCGCGGGTCGATGACTCCACCCGCTTCGCCATCGCGGGCGGCAGGCATCCCGTCGTGGAGGCGGCCTTGCAGGACAGCGCATCGGGATCCTTCGTGGCCAACGCCTGCGAGATTTCAGGTGACGGCAAGAGACTATGCCTGCTCACGGGCCCCAACATGGCCGGCAAATCAACCTATCTCCGCCAGAACGCGCTGATCGTGATCCTGGCCCAGATGGGCTCTTTCGTTCCTGCCGCAGAAGCGCATTTCGGCGCGGTGGACCGGCTCTTCAGCCGGGTGGGCGCGGCTGATGACCTGGCACGCGGGCGATCGACCTTCATGGTGGAAATGGTCGAGACAGCGGCGATCCTGAACCAGGCAACCGACAGATCATTCGTGATCCTTGACGAGATCGGGCGGGGCACGGCGACATTCGACGGCTTGTCCATCGCGTGGGCAACGCTCGAACACCTGCACGGCGTCAACAGGTGCCGTGCCCTCTTCGCGACCCACTACCATGAGCTGACGCAGCTTGCCGCCAGGCTTCCGCACCTTGCCAATGCCACAATGAAGGTGAAGGAATGGCAGGACGACATCATCTTCCTTCATGAAGTGGTTCCCGGCGTGGCAGACCGGTCTTATGGCATACACGTGGCAAGGCTCGCAGGTCTCCCGCTCGCCGTGATCAGCCGCGCCCAGAAGGTCCTCGAGAAACTCGAACGGGGTGGCGCGAAGGGGCCTGCCTCCAGTCTCGCCGAGGATCTGCCGCTGTTCCAGCAGCCGGCACCCCGCCCGGAGCCCAGGGAAAGCGCCGTGGAAAAGAGGCTTGCGGGCCTTGCACCCGATGAGCTATCGCCGCGCGAGGCCCTGGCGCTGGTCTATGAACTGAAGTCCCTTCTGTCCACACGGCAGGCATGACAAACAAAGACGTTCCGCAGAAGCTGATCGATCCAGCAGTGATCTACGACGAACTCCTCGCCGCCACGAGGAGGGCTCCAGCCGGGCCAAGGTCGGCGCGGGGCACCGTCGTCGAGATACTGAAGGGTACACTCGAGCGCATCCATGTCCTTGCCGAGCAGCAGCTGATAGCGAATGGCGACGGAACACGCTGTGCCGAGTCCCTCAGCGTCGCCGAGGACGAGATGATCCGGGCGCTGTTCAGGCTGGCGAGTTCCGAACTCTACCCGGCCGGCACGTCCGAGGAACGAATCGCCGTGGTCGCAGTAGGGGGCTATGGCCGCGGTACGCTCGCTCCGGGCTCGGATATCGATTTGCTCATCATCCTGCCATCGCGTCAGACCGAGAGGGTGCAGGCCATCGTCGAATTCCTGCTCTACTGCCTGTGGGACGCGCGGCAGAAGGTGGGCCATGCCACACGCAGCATCGACGAGTGCATCCGGCTCGCCAAGTCCGACAACACGATCCTCACAGCCATTCTCGAGGCGCGCTACATCTGTGGAGACGAGAATCTGTTCGACCGGCTCGTGGCCGACTTCCGCCGCGAAATTGTCTCCAAGGGCGCGAAGGACTTCATATCCGCGAAGCTGAACGAGCGCGACCTGCGCCACTTCAAAGTGGGCGAAAGCCGCTATCTCGTCGAGCCGGATGTGAAGGACGGAAAGGGCGGATTGCGCGACCTGCATACGCTCTTCTGGATCGCAAAGTACATCTACGCCACCAACTCCACCGACGATCTCGCCGAGAAGGGTGCCTTCACCCGAGAGGAACTCGCGATCTTCAAGAAGTGCGAACGCTTCCTTTGGGCCGTGCGATGCCACCTCCACTTTCTGTCGAAACGCGGCAATGACAGACTGAGCTTCGATCGCCAGTCCGACATCGCAGAGCGCCTCGGCTACAAGGCCCACGGCGGCTTGAGGCATGTCGAGCGGTTCATGAAGCACTATTTCCTGGTGGCCAAGGACGTGGGCGATCTGACGCGTATTCTCTGCGCCAGCCTCGAAGCCAGGCAGGTGAAGGACGCACCAGGGCTCGGCCGCATGTTTGGCCGGCTGTTGCCGAAGCCGACGGGCAACCTCAGTGATGCACCGGCTTTCAGGCTCGAGGGCGGGCGCGTGGTGCCGAGGACGGCCGACGTGTTCAGGAACGACCCCGTCAACATGTTGCGCCTCTTCGCGGCCGCGGGAAGACACGGCGCCGAGATACATCCTGACGCCATCAAGCTTCTGCGCAAGTCGCTGGGCCTCATTCGAGGCATCCTGAATGACCCCGAAGCCAACGCGATCTTCCTCGAACTCCTTACCTCCGGCGACAATCCCGACATCATCCTGCGCATGATGAACGAGGCCGGGGTGCTCGGCAGATTCATTCCCCCGTTCGGCCGCATCGTGGCGATGATGCAGTTCAACATGTACCACCACTATACGGTGGATGAGCACCTGATCAGGGCGGTTGGACACTTGTCGGCCATCGAGCGCGGCAAGCTCAGCGACGACCATCCGCTGGCCAGCGCTCTCTTTCCGACAATCACCAGCCGCCGGATTCTGTATGTGGCGGTTTTCCTGCATGACATTGCAAAGGGGAAGAAGGAAGATCACTCGATTGCAGGCGAACGCATTGCGTTGGAGCTTTGCCCGAGGCTTGGGCTGACGGCATCGGAGACCGAAACGGTTGCCTGGCTGATCCGCCATCACCTGCTGATGAGCGAAACCGCTCAGATGCGGGACCTCAACGACTTCAAGACCATTCTCGATTTCTGCGCCATCGTGCAGAGCCTCGAACGGCTGAAGCTCCTGATCATCCTTACCGTTGCAGACATCCGCGCCGTTGGACCCGGCGTATGGAACGGCTGGAAAGGCCAACTCCTCCGTACGCTCTATGCGGAAGCAGAGCCCTTGCTCACGGGCGGACACACAGCTGTTACGCGGAAAGAAAGGGTTGCCGAGGCACAGGGAGCCTTCTTCGGCAGAATGCCGGGCTGGAACGATGAAAAGAAGAGAGCCTATGCCGCACGTCATTATGACGCCTACTGGCTCGGTACCTCAACCCAAGAGCAATTGAAGCACGCCGAGTTGATTTCGCGCGCAGCGGAAAAGACTGTCGTCACCCGCACGGAAACGGATTCCTTTACCGCCATCACGGACCTGACGATCTACGCTCCTGACCACCCAAGGCTTCTCGCCCTCATCACGGGTGCCTGTGCGGCAGCCGGCACAAACATTGCAGGCGCGAAGATATTCACCACGACTGACGGCATGGCGCTCGATACCATCCTGATCCAGCGCGAATTCACGGAGGAAGAAGACGAGCGGCGCCGCGCTGAGCGCGTCGCCGATCTCATACGCAAGGCCCTGCGGGGAGAACTCTGGCTCAAGGAGGCGGTGGCGCGCGCCTACAAGTCACAGCAGCGCATCAAGGCGTTCACGGTGGAACCGCGCGTCATCATCGACAATCAGTCCTCGAACCGCTTCACCGTGATCGAGATCAATGGACTCGACCGCATCGGGCTTCTCTATGACCTGACAGAAGCGCTGTACCGCCTGAACCTCAATATTGCATCGGCACATGTGACGACTTTCGGCGAAAAGGCTATAGACGTGTTCTATGTGACTGATCTCACCGGCGCCAAGATAGAGAACGCCGCGCGCCATGCGCAGATCGAGAACGCACTGCGGCACATCCTGATGCCGGCGCCGGTGCCGGCTTCTCCGGCCTGAACCAAGATGTCGCTTCTCAGATCTGCAGCAACCGTCGGCGGACTAACGCTGGTAAGCCGTATCCTCGGCTTCGTGCGTGATCAGTTCATCGCCTTCACGCTCGGCACCGGCCCGATCGCCGAAGCCTTTTTTGTGGCTCAACGCTTCCCCAATCTCTTCCGCGCGCTCTTCGCTGAGGGCGCCTTCAACAATGCCTTCGTTCCTCTCTACGCCAAGCGTGTGGAAGGGGAGGGAACGGAGAAGGCGCGGGCCTTTGCCCAGGAGGTGTTCTCCGTTCTGCTGGCCTGGCTCCTCGTCTTCAGCGCAGCAGCAATGCTGGCGATGCCGGTACTCATCTACGTCATCGCGCCTGGCTTCAAGGGTGACGGTGACAAGTTCCAGCTTGCCGTGGATCTCACCCGCATCTGCTTTCCCTACCTGCTGTTCATGTCGCTCGCAGCGCTGCAAGCCGGGGTGCTGAACAGCCTGAACAGGTTCACGGCCGCTGCGGCAGCCCCAATTCTGCTGAACATGGTGATGATCGGCGCCAATCTGGTGGCGTGGCTGTTCGATACCGGCAACACGCCCACGACCGGTTACATCTTCGCCTGGGGCATCTTCGTGGCGGGCTTGGCGCAGTTGGTTCTGCTCACCATCGCCAGCCGCCGCGCCGGCATGCCGCTGCTGCCACGATGGCCGCGGCTGACACCAGAGGTGAAGCGGGTCATCAGCCTGTCGGTGCCGGGCATCATCTCGGGCGGCGTGATGCAGATCAACCTCGTGGTGGCGACCATGATCGCCACCACATTCGATGGAGCGGTGGCCTATCTCTACTACGCCGACCGCCTGTACCAGCTCCCGCTTGGCGTTATCGGTGTGGCGATCGGCGTTGTTCTCCTGCCCGACCTTTCGCGCAAACTGCGCGCTGGCGACGAGGCGGCAGCCCTTGGCAGTCAGAACCGGGCACTCGAACTCTCCATGTTCCTGACGCTTCCTTCCGCCATCGCATTGATGGCGATCCCGGCGCCCATCATCCATACCGTCTTCGAACATGGCGCCTTCACCCGGACCGATACATTCGCAGTTGCAGCGACGGTTCTCGCCTTCGCCTCCGGACTTCCGGCCTTCTCGCTCTCGAAGATCTTTCAGCCAGGGTTCTACGCCCGCGAGGACACCGCGACTCCGATGCGCTTCGCCATCATCTCGGTCGTGGTGAACGTCGCGGCAAGTCTCATACTGTCACGCTTTCTGGGCCATGTCGGCATTGCGCTGGCAACGTCACTGGCCGCATGGGTGAATGCAGGCCTCCTCGCCTATACCCTCAGCCGCCGGGGCATGTTCAGGCTGGACGAGAAATCACGCATGCGCCTGCCACGCATCCTCGCTTCGGCCCTCATGATGGGCGGACTGCTGCTGGGCGGATCATGGTTGCTGCGGGCAAACTATGCCGAAGAGGCAGGCTTCCTGGCGGCAGCCTGGGGCCTGCTACTGCTCGTCACAGGCGGCGGCTTGAGCTATTTTGTGATTGCGCACGTAACGGGCGGCATGCGACTTGGCGAAATCAAGACAATGCTGAAACGGTAAGGCTTTACCGCTAGAATTGGCCCATGACAGACAAGATAGATGAACAAGACGTCGCATTCGGCTTCCGCCGGGTCGGCGAAATGGAAAAGCAAGGCCTCGTGAACGAGGTCTTTTCCAAGGTTGCCGAACGCTATGACCAGATGAACGACCTGATGTCTGCAGGTCTCCATCGGCTATGGAAGGACGATCTGGTGTCGATGCTGAACCCGCCGCATGGCCAAGGTTCTTTCAGCCACCTCGACGTGGCTGGCGGAACGGGCGACGTGGCGTTCCGGGTTCTGAGAGCCGGAGGTCCCAATGTCCGGTTGACGCTGGCCGATATCTCGCCAGAGATGCTGGGCGAAGGACGGAAACGGGCTGAAACGGACGGACTGCTCGGCCGCTGCGCCTTCAGTGTCGCCAATGCCGAAGCCCTGCCCTTTCCGGACAAGTGCTTCGACGGCTACA
>CAIYXE010000462.1 GCA_903930095.1 uncultured Hyphomicrobiales bacterium | reverse complement strand
GGCGCAACTCCTTTTCCTGCAAATGCCTGCCCACGCGGTAATCGATCTCTCGGTGCGGGCCGCAAAGACAGACCGCAACGCTACGCACTTTTCAGGTCTGGTGAACGCCGTGCTGCGCAAGGTGGCTGCTGCCGGACCGAGCATGCTCGCGGGTCTTGATGCAGCGGCGCTGAATACCCCCCGCTGGCTCTGGGAACGCTGGGTGAAAAACTATGGCATCGAGACAGCGAGGCAGATCGGTGTGGCAAATGCCCAGAGGCCGCCCCTTGACCTAAGCTTCAAGGCAGGGGCCGGCGGCTGGCATGCTGCCCTCGGCGGGACGCTTCTGCCGAACGGCCAATTGCGTCTTCCCGCCGATCACCCGCCCGTGCCTGAACTCGCCGGTTTCCATGAAGGCGGCTGGTGGGTGCAGGATGCGGCGTCGGCCATACCTGTCGGCCTTCTGGGGGACATCACAGGACTGACCGTTCTCGATCTCTGTGCGGCACCCGGGGGCAAGACGCTGCAACTGGCCGCCGCTGGCGCGCGCGTGACGGCCGTCGACATTTCTGACACGAGGCTCGGCAAGCTTCGCGCCAATCTCTCTCGCACCGGCCTCGAGGCCCAGTTGGTGGTCGCAGACGTGCTTTCAGGAACCGTGACAGGCGAGTGGGATGCCGTGCTGCTCGATGCGCCCTGCTCCGCGACGGGGACAATCAGGCGGCATCCGGAACTACCGCATGTCAAGCAGGAGAGCCAGATCCGGCAACTGGCCGATCTGCAACGGCAAATGCTGAATGCGGCGTCAGGCCTCGTGAAGCCTGGTGGCCGGCTGGTCTACTGCACGTGCTCGCTTGAACCTGAGGAGGGCGAATCCCAGATGGAGTGGTTTCAGGGGTGGAACCACGGCTTCGAACCAGATCCTTGTGGCCTGACCTGGCTCCCTCCTCACGCCGTGGGCGCGAAGGGCTGGGTAAGGACCCTCCCCTTCATGACATTCGGCGAGGTGCAGGGCCTTGACGGGTTCTTCGCAGCGGCACTGCGCCGTAGGCCTTGAGTGTTGTGCCGGCCGCGCGGCATGCTATGCGAACCCGCACGAAGCGCTTTGCCGAGGCCCGCATGTCTGATCCTGTCCGCCGCGCCCTTCTGTCCGTGTCCGACAAGACCGGGCTTATCCCCTTTGCGTCACGACTGGCGGCTCTTGGGATCGAACTGGTCTCGACGGGTGGAACGGCCAAGACGCTGTCTGCGGCAGGTCTGCCTGTGACGGAAGTCTCCGCCGTGACTGGCTTTCCGGAGATCATGGACGGGCGTGTGAAGACACTTCATCCGATGATCCACGGCGGCCTTCTCGCAGTACGATCTGACAGTTCGCATATGGCAGCGATGTTGGAGCACGCGATCACGCCGATCGGTCTTCTCGTGGTCAATCTCTATCCGTTCGAGTCGACTGTCGAGGGTGATGCATCCTGGCAGGAGGCCGTCGAGAACATTGATGTCGGCGGTCCGGCGATGATCCGCGCGGCAGCCAAAAATCATGCTTTCGTGACGGTCGTCGTCGATCCAGCCGACTATACGGCTGTGGAGGCTGAACTGACCGCTGGCGAAGGCACAACGACTGAAGCCACACGGCGGCGTCTCGCCGCAAAGGCCTTTGCGCGTACGGCGGCCTATGACGCTGCCATCAGCCAATGGCTGGCGAGACAGTCGGGAGAGGATCTCGGGCCCTATTTTGCCACGGGCGGCGCCAGAATTCAGTCTCTGCGCTACGGGGAGAATCCGCACCAGTCAGCTGCATTCTATGCCGCGCCAGGGAAGCTGTTCGGCATTGCTGCCGCGCGACAGCTCCAGGGCAAGGAACTCTCATACAACAACATCAACGACACGGACGCAGCACTTGAATGCCTCGCGGAATTCGAGAATGCGGGGAGTGCCGCCTGCGTGATTGTGAAGCATGCCAACCCATGCGGGGTGGCGGTGGGGAGCAGCCTGCGGGAGGCTTATCGCAAGGCCCTTGCGTGTGACCCGGTGAGCGCCTTTGGCGGTATCATCGCCGTAAATCGGAGGCTCGATGCCGCAACAGCCGAGGTGATCACCGAGCTGTTCACGGAGGTGATCGTTGCGCCAACCGCCGATGAGGAGGCAATCGCGGTCATTGCGAGGAAAAAAAACCTACGTCTTCTTCTGCTCGATGACAAGCCTTTGACGGGTGGCGGCCTTTCGGTCAAATCGGTATCGGGTGGATTGTTGGTGCAGACGCGCGACACCGTCACGGTGGATGAAATGGATCTCCGGGTGGTCACACGGCGGAAGCCGACGGTGGCGGAGCTGTCCGATCTTCGGTTCGCCTTCCGTGTGGCCAAGCATGTCAAGTCGAATGCAATCGTCTATGCTAGGGACGGCGCGACCGTCGGGATCGGCGCCGGGCAAATGTCCAGAGTCGATTCGGCCCGGATTGCGGTGAGGAAGAGCGAGGATGTGTCTCGCGATGCAGGCCTTGATGAGGCGAGTGTCAAAGGATCAGTGGTCGCGTCGGACGCATTTTTTCCATTTGCGGACGGGCTACTCCAGGCTGCTAACGCTGGAGCAACGGCCGTCATCCAGCCTGGAGGATCGCTGCGCGACGACGAGGTAATTCGCGCAGCCGACGAGGCGGGTCTCGCAATGGTCTTCACGGGCGTTCGCCACTTCAGGCACTAGCGCGCGTCCCGGCCAGGTGGAATGACCTGGTCGAAAAGAACCCGCGCAAGACCCTCGCATCAGGATTGCAGCCGTTTGCAGATGTCTTCCAGCTGGTCGAGCGTCTTGTAGCTGATCTGCATCGTGCCGCCTGCGCTGCCCTTATGGGCAATAGCGACCTTCAGCCCGATTGCCTCCGAGACAATCTTCTCGAGCGCTTTGGTGTCCGCATCTTTCTCGGCCTTGGGCCTGTGTGTCTTGGGAGAGGTTGCCTCGCGGGCCAGGCCTTCCGCCTCGCGAACAGAAAGTCCCAGCTTGATGATCCGGTCTGCCAGTTCCGCCGGCGAATCAGTTGAGACCAGCGCGCGGGCATGGCCCGCGGTGAGATTGCCCTCTTCGATCTGTTGACGCACCGATTCGGGAAGGCTGAGGAGACGCAACGTGTTGGCGATGTGGCTGCGGCTCTTGCCGATGGACTCTGCCAACTGCTGTTGCGTGTAGCTGAATTGCTCAAGAAGCAAGCCATAGGCGCGCGCCTCTTCCAGCGGATTGAGATCCGTGCGCTGGATGTTCTCGATGAGGGCGATTTCAAGCGCCTCGCCGTCGGAAAGTTCGCGGATGAGCACGGGGACGTCATGAACCCCGGCCCGCTGCGCGGCGCGCCAGCGGCGCTCACCAGCCACGATCTCGTACTCTCCACCACCGAGGGGGCGAACGACGATCGGCTGGAGCAGTCCCTTGTCGCGTATCGAGTTCGAAAGCTCTTCGAGGTCTGCGTCGGCGAAGTGCTTGCGCGGATTGTTGGGGCTGGCCCTCAGCAGTTCGATCGGCATGTGGCGAAGCGTACGGACATCCTGCAGCACGGCGTCCTCGCTGGTATCGTCACCGATCAGCGCGGCGAGGCCCCGGCCCAGTCTCTTCTTCGGTGCGCCTGTCATGTCCATGTCTCGTTTGGCTTTCTCTGGAATCTGTGATTGTTCCGGTCCGGAATCGATCAGGCCGCGCGCAGTTCCCGTTCGCGCCTGATAATCTCGGATGCAAGCCGGATGTAGGCCTGCGAGCCGACGCAAGCATGGTCATAAAGAAGGACCGGCTTTCCATGCGACGGCGCTTCGGAAATCCGCACATTACGCGGGATCACCGTCTGATAAACCTTGTCACCCAGCACGCTGCGGACGTCATCTGCGACCTGCTCGGAAAGGTTATTCCGGCGGTCGAACATGGTCAGCACCACACCCTGGATCGACAGGCGCGGGTTGAGGCTGCTCTTTACGCGCTCGACCGTCCTGATCAGCTGGCTCAATCCTTCGAGGGCGAAGAATTCGCATTGCAGCGGCACCAGAACAGCATCCGCAGCCGATAGGGAATTGATC